>CAZDNY010000130.1:0-7993 GCA_964506885.1 uncultured Hyphomicrobiaceae bacterium
TCGACATGATCGTGCTGGCGACCGGTATGGTTCCCAACTCCACCGATCCGGACGTGCCGGTCGTGGAGGAGGAAAAGAGCGCCGCGCAGCTCAAGAGCGATATCAACCCGTTTTCGGCCATTCCGGTCGCCGGCTACAAGGCGGGTGGTGCGGACGGGCCGACGCCGCCGGTGATGCCGCATCTGGACCGTATCCCGGAGGGCGGGCCGATCCTCAATCTGCAGTACCGCCAGGGGCCCCATATTCCGGTGCTCGCCGACGGTTTCTCAGACAGCCATTACATCTGCTTCCCCTACGAGACGCGCCGCACGGGCATCTATACGGCGGGGCCGGTGCGCCGCCCGATGGACATGGGCGAGAGCGCGGAGGATGCGACGGGTGCGGTGCTGAAGGCGATCCAGGCGCTCGAAGGCTCGAAGATGGGCTCGTCGGTGCATCCGCGCGTCGGCGACCTGTCGTTCCCCAAGGTCGGCCACGACAAGTGCACCAAATGCCGGCGTTGCACGGTGGAGTGCCCGTTCGGTGCCATCGACGAGGACGAGCAGGGGCGTCCCATCATCAACGCCGCACGTTGCCGGCGCTGCGGCACGTGCATGGGTGCGTGCCCGGTGCAGACCATCACGTTCGACAATTACAATCCGCAGATGGTCAACGCGATGATCGAGGCGAACGAGATCCCCGACGAGTTCTCGGAGAAGCCTCGCATCCTGGTGCTGGCCTGCGAGAACGACGCCTATCCAGCCCTCGACATGGCGGGCATCAACCGCGAGCAATGGTCGCCGTTCCTGCGCGTCATTCCGGTGCGGTGCCTGGGCTCGGTCACGCTGCAGTGGGTCTCGACCGCTCTGCAGAAGGGCTACGACGGCATCATGCTGATGGGCTGCAAGTCGGGCGACGACTACCAGTGTCACTTCATCAAGGGCTCGGCGATTGCGAAAGAGCGCATGTCGAAGGTGGGTGACACCTTGAAGAGCCTGATGCTCGAGAAGGAGCGAGTGGCAATCACAGAGGTTTCGATTGCCGACAGCCATGCCGCGCCCAAGGCACTCAACGAGTTCGCGGAACTTATCGGGGCCATGGACCCCAATCCGATGAAGGGATTCTAACGCGCCATGACCGCACCGCTTCCAAATCCAGGCAAGAAGTACGACCTGGCGTTCGCGCGCTGGGTCTATGACAACGTCAATGGCGGCGACAAGCTGGCCATGTGCATGCAATGCGGCGTTTGTTCGGGTTCCTGCCCGATCGGCGTCAACATGGATCACGGGCCGCGCAAGCTGTTCATGATGATCCGTGCGGGCATGCAGGAGGAGGTGATGACCTCAAATACGCCTGCCAACTGCACGAGCTGTTATCGCTGCGTCGTGCGCTGTCCGCGTTCGGTGCCCGTCACCTACATCCTGCAGGACCTGCTCGCCAAGCAGGCGGAACTCGGCTACCGCGCCAAGGACAACCACGAGAACATCGCGTTTGCGAAGTCGTTCTGGTGGAGCGCGCGGGCTTTCGGGCGCACCGACGAGCGCCTGGTGACTGCGAAGTACTACTGGTCCTTCGGCCTCGCGGAGTTCTGGAAGAGGTCGATGGAAAACCTGAAGATCGCGATCGGCTTCATCAAGAAGGGCCGCATGCACATCGGCATGCCGCATTCGGTGAAGGACAAAAAGGGCCTCAAGGCCATTCTCGACAAAGCGCGCGAAATCGAGCAGCGCGGTTAAGGAGGACATGGCATGAGCGAGAAGAAACGCATGACCTATTATCCGGGTTGCTCCTCGCAGGGGTCCGCCCGGCATCTCGACGAGTCGCTGCGTTCGGTGCTGCCGGAAGTCGGGATCGAGATGGATGACATCGACGACTGGAACTGCTGCGGCGCTTCGGTCGGACATATCGGCGGCGGGCAATTGCCCAACCTGTCGCTAACCGGGCGCAACCTTGCCAAGGCGCGTGAGCGCGGTACGCAGGACGTCATCACCGGATGCGCGGCCTGCTATCTCAACACGCATGGCGGCAACGAGAAGATCAAGGCCGACGTCAAGAAGAAGGCGCAGGTCAACGAGGCGCTGGACGCGGGCGGGCTCAAGTACGATGGCGACTTGAAGGTGCGCCATGTGTGCGAAGTGCTGGTCAACGATGTCGGCGTCGACAAGATCAAGGAGAAGGTGAAGAACCCGCTGACGGGCCTCAAGGTGGCGGGCTATGTCGGCTGCCAGACGGTGAGGCCGTTCGCCCAGACGCAGGAAGGCGGCGAGTACGACACCTACGACGATCCCAACTTCCTTGACGATTTCACAGAGGCGTGCGGTGCGACGGCCGTGCCGTTCCAGCACAAGACGGCGTGCTGTGGCGGCTCGGTGGCGGTGATGAGCCCCGATCGCACGCTGCATCTCATCAAGAACATCCTGGAGGATGCCAAGCAGGCCGGCGCGGACGTGATCTCGACGCCATGCCCGCTGTGCCAGACCAACGTGGAGATGTACCAGGACCAGATCAACGCCAAGTTCGGCACCGACTACAAGATCCCGGTCGTGTTCTACAGCCAGTTGATGGCGGTGGCGTTCGGCATGGATCCGGAAAAGGATGCTGCGCTGCAGCGCAATACGAATTCATCGGAAAAGCTCGACCAGCTTGCCAAGCGCAAGGGCTGAGCGGAGAATGAACATTCATGCCGATTGCGGCGAGGGGTGGCGCCAGAACCATCCCCGCAGCGTGAGCGGCAAGCGCTTCAAGCGCACAATCTCAAGGTCCGGGTTCATGCGGGCCGACAACAAAAAACGTGACCAACAAAAACGCGCAACAGACGACGTGAGCAAAAGAGGAAGCAGCCACACGATCGAAGCAAGGAGACACACATGCTGGTTCGCGAGATCATCAGAGATCAGGGTCCTCTGATCGTTTGCCGGCCGGAAGACACCGTGCAGACGGCCTCCGTCATTCTGCATTCCAAGTACATCGGTGCCTTGCCGGTCATGGATGAGAACAACAAACTCGTCGGCATGTTTGGTGAACGCGACATCGTGCGTGCCTTCGCCAACCGTCTCCCCAAGATCGAATCGATGCTGGTTTCGGAGTTGATGGCAAGGAACGTCATCACCTGCAAGCCGGAGCACACCGTGCTCGAAGCGATGGCGATGATGAAGAAGCACAAGATCCGCCACTTGCCGGTGTGTGACGGCGGCAAGGTGGTCGGCATCGTGTCGATCCGCGATACGCTCGATGTGCTGCGCCAGAACGCGGAGCAGACCGCCGCCGTGATGCGCGACCTGTCGATCGCCCGCGGTTGATCTGAAGCGGAACAGGTGCTGGCACTTCGTTGGATCGCGGCGCGCCGGTTTTGTGCGCGTCGGATCGACTCATGCTGTGTGAGACCATTTGATGTGATAACGCCGGGGCTTGCTCAGGCCCCGGCGTTGCCGTTCGTGGGTTGCGCGCACTTGTTGTGAAGTGTGCGTTCCTGTGTCCGACCGGACTCAGTCCTTCTTTCGGAACTCCGCGCCGAAGTTCGACACCGGTTTCGGCTTCGGGCTGCCCGGCGGACGGGCCAGAGGCTCGAAGCGCGGCGAGGTCTCATGCGGCTCGTCCGGTCTGGCTTTCTCGATTTTCACCTTCAGATCGTACCAAGCGGCTTGGCCGGTGACGGGATCGGAGTTGGAATAGCGATAGCCGCCCTCGCGTTCGGGCAGCAACTCGCCGATCAGGTGATTGAGCAGGAATCCCTTGGTGTTCTCGGGAGCGTCGTCGGTGAGTCCCCAGGCACCTGAACGCTTGCCGATCGCGTTCCACGTCCAAACGGTGTCGTCGTTGACGCCGTCCATCAGCGCGACCTGCGCGCGCACCCGCCCGATGCGGCTGGAAATCCAGACCCAATCGTCGTCGGCAATGCCCATCTCCTCGGCCTTCTTGCGGCTCATGTAGAGCTTGTTAGCCGTCGTGATCTGTCTCAGCCAGGCGTTCTGGGAGCCCCACGAGTGATACATGTGCATGGGGCGCTGGGTGATGGCGAAGAACGGGTACTCGTCCTTGTCCACCATCTCGCCCTCGATCGGCGGATACCAGAAGGGCAGGGGATCGAAGTAGTCGTCGATGCGCGCTTTGTGGTGTGCCGGCGCCAGGACCGGACCGTGCCCGCGCGCGGCGAGGCGGAACTTCTGCATCGGCTCCATGTAGAGCTGGAAGACGAGCTGTTCGGCATCCGCGATGAAGCCGACCGAGTTGGCCCAATCGAGATAGTCGCGGTTGGCGTGCTTGAAGTAGCGCATGTGCTCGGGCAGGTGGTGCACATAGAACGCGCCGTTCTTGATGTACTCCTTGAGCTGGTTGGGGTTGGGTTCGCCCTTGCCGAACGACTGCCCGTCCTTGCCGCGCCAGCCCGACAGCGGTCCGACGCCGGGCATGCGCTGGTGGTTGACGATGTAGTCGGGATAGCCGCCGGGATACTTGCGTGAGCCGTCGGCATTGGTGAAGGCGGGCAGGCCGAGGCGCCAGCCCAGATCGAGCAATACCTCCTGGAAGCCTCGCACGTCGCGGTCGGGTTCGACGACGGGATGGCGGATGGCGTCGGCCGGGCCGTCGGGCTCGGAGATCGGCCGGTCGAGCAGCGAGATGCAGTCCCAGCGTTCCAGGTACGTCGTGTCGGGCAGGATGAGATCGGCGTAGGCGACCATCTCGGAATTGTAGGCGTCCGAGTAGATGATCTTGGGGATCTTGTATTCGCCGGTCTTCTCGTCCTTGGCGGTCAGATGTTCGATCACGGCCGGTGTGTTCATTGACGAGTTCCAGGCCATGTTGGCCATGTAGAGGAACAGCACCTCGATCGGATAGGGATCCTGATTGGCCGCGTTGGTGATGACCATGTGCATGAGGCCGTGCGCGGCGAGCGGCGCGTCCCAGCTGAAGGCCTTGTCGATGCGCTGGGGCGTGCTGTTGGAATCGATCAGCAGATCGTCGGGCGAAATGGGGAAGCCCAGATGCGGCCCGCCCAGCGGCTCGTTGCGGTTGACCTGGTTGATCTTGCCGGTCGGCTTCATGCGCGGCGGGATGCACTTGGGGTAGGGCGCCTTGTAGCGGAAGCCGCCGGGACAATCGATGGTGCCGAGCAGGATCTGCAGAATGTGGATCATGCGGCAGGTGTGGAAGCCATTGGAATGGGCGGAGATGCCGCGCATGGCGTGCATGGAGATCGGGCGGCCGATCATTTTTTCCTGGCGGCGGCCGGCCCAGTCGGTCCATGGGATGTCGAGGACGACTTCCTCCTCGAAGGCGACCTTGGCCAGTTCGGCCGCGATGCGACGGATTGTTTCGGCGGAAATGCCGGTGATCTCGGCGGCGCGCTCGGGGGTGTATTCGTCCGACAGGAACCGCTTGGCGAGGTGCTCGAACGACGGCACACCCTTGCGCCCGTCGGGGAGCGTGTAGGTGCCGGACAGGGCGGGTGCGCTGTCGGGGGCATTTGCGTCGACGATCTTGCCCGACTTCTTGTCGAACGCGATCGGTTCCTGGTTGAACGAGCGCGCGAACAGGCCGTGGTCGTCGGCGTCGGGATCGTCGATCACCAGCCAGTGGGCGTTGGTGTAGCGCACGAGGTAGTCGAGATCGACGTTTTCGGTGCGCAGCAGTTCGTGAATGAGGGCGGCAACGAACATTCCGTCGGTGCCAGGCTTGAGGCCGATCCATTCATCGGCAATCGCGCCGTAGCCGGTGCGTACCGGATTGATGGCCACCACCTTGGCGCCGCGTCCCTTGAGCTTGCCCAGTCCGATCTTGATGGGATTGGAGCCGTGGTCCTCGGCGACGCCGAACAGCATGAAGTACTTGGTGTGTTCCCAATCGGGTTCGCCGAATTCCCAGAAGGCTCCGCCGAACGTGTAGAGGCCGGCAGCTGCCATGTTGACGGAGCAGAAGCCGCCGTGGGCGGCGTAGTTGGGTGTGCCGTACTGGATCGCCCACCAGCCCGTCAGGGATTGCGACTGGTCGCGGCCGGTGAAGAAGGCAAGGCGGCGGGGATTGGTGGTGCGCACGCGGCCGAGCCAGCCGGCGGCGATGTCGAGCGCCTCGTCCCAGGTGATCTCCTTGAACTGGCCCGAGCCGCGCGGCCCGGTGCGGATCATCGGTGCCTTCAGGCGTGCCGGTGAATAGTGCTGCATGATGCCGGAAGAGCCCTTGCCGCACAGCACGCCCTTGTTGATGGGATGGTCGCGATTGCCCTCGATGTAGCGGACCTTGCCGTCCTTCAGATAGACGCGGATGCCGCAGCGACAGGCGCACATGTAGCATGTGGTGGTCTTGATCTCGTCGGCGGGCGGCACCGAGGTGTCGACGCGATCGTCCACCTTGAATTCGGCTCCCATGCGCTTCTCCCTGTCATCTCTTCTTGTGCGGGCTCATGCTCGCGGGTTTTGGCCCCATTATCGTCGGCGTCGGTCGCATCGGCTGCGCGGGGTGGCGAACGTCCGATCCTGTCACTGCGGCCAGGCAGCCGGCACGCTCCGGCCGTCGGGCAAAGGCTGGAGTCGGGTATTTATAGCTGGATATTCGCACATTTGAATGTTCTTCTTGGTCACAGTCGCTACCCTTAACCCATTGATTTGTTGGAACCCGGAGCGTCAGGGGCAGAAGTCACCGGGCTGCCGGGGGCCGTGGGCGCTGGAAACGCGGGGGCCCGGAGTGCCGCGTTCGGCTGATCTGCGGCGTGTCATCGTTCACGTTGGCGGCGGGCAGATTTGCCGCAACTGCGACGACACAGGCCATGGACCGCCGGGCGTGATCCTGCAACACAAACGATCATGTGCGGGCGGGCATTCTCGTCTTCCCGGCGCCTGTCGTTACGGGGTCGTTTGTCACGGTTCCGCCGGCCCGCACTAGGCAGGCCGAAGGTAGGGCGAAAAGGCGTGTGCTGCCAGCATTTGCCTGATTGAAAATGAGACTTGGGGGATCGGTCCGACCTATGCGCATTGCACACATATCCGACACGCACATCCAGGCGGCCAACCCGGATGTGCGCTCGCGGGTCGAAGATCTGGCGCGGGCGGTCGACTCCATCAACGCGCTGGCACAACCGGCCGACATCGTCATCCACTCCGGGGACATCGCCCACGATGCGACAGCGGGCGATTATGCGGTTGCACGTGCGGAACTGGCACGCCTCAATGCTCCGGTTTATACGACTATCGGCAATCGCGACCGGCGCCGGCCCTATTTCGATTGCTTTGCGCGGGATGACTATCTCGATCCCGCGTTCGGGTATGCGCAATACGCGGTCGACCTGGGCGGTCTTCATCTGGTTGCCGTCGATACGCAGGACGCGGCAAGCGCGCTGGGCGGGTTCTGCGATGTTCGCGCACTTCATTTGCGCGAGCTGCTGGCCATGCGGCAGGGTCAGCCGACGCTCGTTTTCGCGCATCACCCGCCGCTCGAGCTGCCGGACATGAAGGCGCCCAACCTGCAGTATCGCGACGCGGGCGAGGCCGCACTTCTGGTCGATTGCCTCAAGGATTGCGCGGGCCTGATCGGTGTCGTCAGTGGCCATGTGCACCGCGCGCGTGCTGTGCCGCTGGGGAACGTCACGCTGTCGACGGTGCCGAGCCTGGCGGGCGATCTCAGCCGCGAGAAGGCGGGCGAGAACTATCTGCGCCGCCCGATCTATCAGGTGCACGACGTGGACGTGGCGGCGGGGCGTGTGGCAACCCGGTCGATCATGCTGGAGCGCAGCGGGTGTGCAGCGGCCTGAGGCAGGCTTTGGGGCATGGCCGTGCGGGGGGCTGCCCGTATGCCGGGTGTTTGGCCCCGCGATCCCTTACATTGGTGCCGTAGGCCATGTTTTTCCGGCAACTTTCGGGTTGGCGGTTGCAGGGGCGGGCCGGCGCGTGTAGGAAAGCCGCTTCGGCGGTCTGATGTGCGCGAGGACATGGGGGCCGCCGCATTCCCTCCGCTCCCAGGTGGCAGATCCGGCGCTCGGGAGGATGGCTTGTCGCCGACCTTTATGGGGCTGTGCGCCGCACGC
>CAZDNY010000131.1:0-7976 GCA_964506885.1 uncultured Hyphomicrobiaceae bacterium
ATGGGGCGCGTCGAGATGGTGACGCTGACGGCGCTGGCGGTGTGCTGCACGGCTGCTACGGTTTCGGGTGTGATGGGCTTTTCGCCAGCCTACGGGGCGTTTCTGGCCGGCCTTTTCATCGGCAAGACGACGCTGCGCAGCGAGGCGATCCACGCCATGGAGCCGATCCAAGGCGTCTTGATGGTGCTGTTCTTCGTCGCCATCGGCCTGCTGCTGGACGTGGACTTCATCTTGGCGAATATGCTGCTCGTCGCGACGTTCGTTATCGGCGTTCTGATCCTCAAGTCGCTGGCCAACGTCGTGATCCTGCGGATGGTGGGGTCGAGCTGGACGGAGGCGTTCCAGGCTGGGCTCATCATCGGACAGATCGGCGAGTTTTCGTTCGTGCTGGCGGCGGTGGGGCTCGCGAACGGCGTGCTCGATTCATCGGGCTACAAGCTTGCCATTTCGGTGATCGTGCTGTCGTTGCTGCTCAGTCCCATCTGGCTGAGCACGGTGCGGCGCGTGCACGATGCCTCGCAACTGGGGATGGCGAGCCTGCGGGTGGCGCTTGTCGAAGCCTATTCGGGAGAGGTGGAGGAACTGACGCGCGCACAGAGGGCGATGGTGCGCGGATTCAAGTATTCGCGGCAGGTGATCGGACACCCCAAACTGGTGCAGCGCTATGCCAGCCGGGCGATCGAGGCGCGGCGGGCGCGTTCGCGAGCGGCCAAGGCGGAGGCAGAGGCGGAGGCGGCGCGGCTGGCCTTGCTGTCAGCGGATACGGGCAGTGAAACCGGTGCACCGCTGGCGCAGCAGGAAGCCGGCGATGACGCGGCGGCGCGCAAGACGCAGCAGGAGCAGCAGCGCGGCTAGGTGCCCGCACGGGGGTGGACCTGGATGGCTTTCATCCCGGCCCGCAAGCAAAATGAAAAGCCCCGCACGACTGGCGTGCGGGGCTTTTTTTCGTAGAAGACGGGTTGGCCAGGGGTGGTTGCCCCGCCGGATCAGAACAGGCCCTGGATGAGACCGTTCTCCAGCCGGATTGCTTCGGCGGAGGGGACGCGCGGCAGCCCGGGCATGGTCATGATTTCGCCGGTGACCACGACGATGAATTCCGCCCCCGCCGACAGGCGCAGCTCGCGAATGGGAACGACGTGTCCGGTCGGTGCGCCGCGCAGGTTCGGATTGGTGGAGAATGAGTATTGCGTCTTGGCCATGCAGACCGGGAGCTTGCCGAAGCCGGCGGCCTCCAGCTCCTTGAAGCGGGCTTCGATGGCGCTGTCGCAGGAGATGTCGGCGGCGCGGTAGATCTCGGTCGCAACCGTCTTGACCTTGTCGCGCAGAGGCATGTCGTCAGGGTAAAGCGGCTTGAAGGCGGCCTGTCCTGAGTTGGCGAGCTCTGCAACGTGGGCTGCGAGTTCTTCGGTGCCCTTGCCGCCATCGGCCCAGTGGGTGCACATGAACGCCTTGGTTCCCATGCTCTCGGCGGCCTTGACCACTTCGGCGACTTCAGCGTCGGTGTCGGTGATGAAGCGGTTGACGGCGACAACCGGGGGAACGCCGAACTTGCGCACGTTCTCGATGTGGCGCTTGAGGTTGTCGCAGCCCTTGGCGACGGCGGCCGCATTTTCAGCCTTCAAGTCGTCCTTGGCGACGCCGCCGTGCATCTTGAGGGCGCGCACGGTGGCGACGATGACAGCCGCCGAAGGCTGAAGACCGGCCTTGCGGCACTTGATGTCGAAGAACTTCTCAGCGCCGAGGTCAGCACCGAACCCGGCTTCTGTGACAACGTAGTCGGCGAGCTTCAGCGCGGTCTTGGTAGCGAGCACCGAGTTGCAGCCATGGGCGATGTTCGCGAACGGGCCGCCGTGAATGAAGACCGGGTTGTTTTCCAGCGTCTGCACCATGTTGGGCATCATGGCGTCCTTCAAGAGGACGGTCATGGCGCCGTCGGCTTTGAGCTCGCGGGCGCGGATGACGGCGCGGTCGCGGGTCTGGCCGACGACGATGTTGCCGAGCCGGCGCTCCAGGTCGCCGAGGTCCATGGCCAGGCACAGAATTGCCATCACTTCGGAGGCAACCGTGATGTCGAAGCCATCCTCGCGCGGGAAGCCGTTGGCGACGCCGCCCAGCGAATTGACGATGTTGCGCAATGCGCGGTCGTTCATATCGAGGACACGCTTCCAGCCGATACGGCGGGCATCGAGGCCCAGAGCGTTGCCCCAGTAGATATGGTTGTCGAGCATGGCCGACAGCAGGTTGTGCGCGGAGGTGATGGCGTGGAAGTCGCCTGTGAAGTGGAGGTTGATATCCTCCATGGGCACGACCTGGGCATAGCCGCCGCCGGCCGCACCGCCCTTGACGCCGAAGCAGGGCCCGAGCGAGGGCTCGCGCAGGCACATCATGGCCTTCTTGCCGATCCGGTTGAGGCCGTCACCGAGCCCGACCGTCGTGGTCGTCTTGCCTTCGCCGGCGGGTGTCGGACTGATGGCGGTGACGAGGATCAGCTTGCCGTCCTTCTTGTCCTTCTGGCTGTCGATGAAATCGAAGGAGACCTTGGCCTTGTAGGGACCGTAATTGAGCAACGCGTCGGCAGGCACGCCCACTTTGGCACCCACCTCGGCGATGGGTTTCATCTTGGCTTCGCGTGCAATTTCGATATCGGACTTCACGGCCATGTGCTTCCTCCAGCCTCAACGGCACTTGTTTTTGTTTGCTGCGCTCAGGCCGATTGCTTCGGCTCTGGCGCATCGAGCTTGTCGCCCACTTTCAAACCGGTCGATGCGGCGAATTCCGCCGCAGGGACCTTCTGCCCCCCCTCGCCACGAACCCGCTTGGCCAGGACTGCGCCTTCGCTGGCGGCAATCGTGATGCCATCGTCCGACAGCACAAGGATTTCGCCCGGCTGTCCCGATCCGTCAACCTTGCGGGCGTCGAAGATGTCGAACTTCTGGCCCTTGAATCGCGTCCAGGCGCCGGGGGCGGGGTTGACAGCGCGGATCAGGTTATAGACCTCGGCAGCGGGTTTTGACCAATCGATCTCGGCCATTGCCTTTTTGAAGCGGTATTCGTAAGTGGCCTTGGAGTGGTCCTGCTGGATTTTCGGGGCCTTGCCGTCGCGGACCAGATCGAGGCTCTCGATCATGGCGTCGACGCCCATGGGGAAGAGCTTCTTGAAATAGACGTCACCCAGAGTTTCATCGGGGCCGATGTCACATTCTTTCTGCATCAGGATCGGGCCTTCGTCGAGGCCTTCATCAGGCCAGAAGATCGACAGTCCGGTGTGCGTCTTGCCAAACGCGATCGGCCAGGAGATTGCGGACGGGCCGCGATGCAGCGGCAGCAGCGAGGGATGATACTGGAAGGTGCCGTAGGTCGGCGCGTCGAGCACGGGCTGGGGCACGAACAGCGTGACGTAGGCCATCATGCACACGTCCGGCTTGAAGGACTTCATCAGCTCGAGTGCCTCGGGTGTTTTCCAGGATGTCGGCTGGTGGACGGGCAAGCCCTTTTCGGCGGCGAAGGCGGCAAGCGGATCCTTGGCCCGGCCTTCCTTGTCGGGCGCGCAGAAAACCGCGACGACGTTCTCACCACGCTCGAGAAGTCGCTCAAGGACGGCTTTGCCGAATGCTTCCTGGCCATGGACAACGATGCGCACGGGCTCTCCTTCCGCCCTCTCGTAGGGCAGCTCATTGCTACAGTGACGGGAAGGGGCGCCCGTGGGCGCCCCGGCTCGATTTGTCCTATTCGGCGGCGACCTTCTTTTGCGGCTGGGTTGCGCCCGCGGATTTCAGCTCCTCGATCTCGTCGTTGGAGTAATCCAACACCTGAGCCAGGATCTCGTCGGTGTGTTCGCCCAGGAGCGGCGAACGCGTAACTTCGACGGGGCTGTCGGACATCTTGATGGGGCAGCCGACGGTCAGGTACGGGCCGCGTTCGGGATGGTCGACCTCGACGATGGTGCCGGTGGCGCGCAAGCCTTCATCCTCGGCGATCTCCTTCATCGACAGGATGGGGCCGACGGGAATGTCGAGCGGATTGCAGATGTCCATGACCTCGTACTTCGTCTTCGTCATGGTCCAGTCCTCGATGCGTGCGAAGATCGCGTTGAGGTGCGGCAGGCGCTTGGCAGGCGTGGAGTACTCTTCCTTTGTTTTCCACTCCGGCTCGCCGATGACGTCGCAGATCTTCTCCCAGACGGCGGCCTGCGTGATGAAGTAGGTGTACGCGTTGGGATCTTCGTGCCAGCCTTTGCACTTCAGGATGCGGCCGGGCTGGCCGCCGCCCGAATCATTGCCTGCGCGCGGTGTCGCTTCGCCGAACGCAATGCCCTCGCCATACTGCGAGTATTCCTTCAGCGGGCCGGCCTTCAGGCGCTGCTGGTCACGCAGCTTGACGCGGCAGAGGTTCAGCACGCCGTCCTGCATGGGGGCCAGAACCTTCTGGCCGCGGCCGGTCTTTTCGCGCTGGTAGAGCGCGGTAACGATACCGAGAGCGAGGTGCAGGCCTGTGCCCGAATCGCCGATCTGGGCGCCGGTGACGAGCGGCGGGCCATCGAGGAAGCCAGTGGTGGAGGCGGCGCCGCCGGCGCACTGGGCGACGTTCTCATAGACCTTGCAATCCTCGTACTTGCCAGGGCCGAAGCCCTTGACCGAGGCCATGATCATGCGCGGGTTCAATTCCTGAATGCGCTCCCATGTGAAGCCCATGCGGTCCAGCGCGCCGGGCGCGAAGTTCTCGACGAGCACGTCGCACTTCTTGATGAGCCGCTCGAGGATTTCCTTGCCCTTGGGGTTCTTGGTGTCGACCGTGATCGAGCGCTTGTTGTGGTTGAGCATGGTGAAGTAGAGACTGTCGGCGCCGGGGACGTCGACGAGCTGCTTGCGGGTGGCGTCACCGGTTCCGGGGCGTTCCACCTTGATCACGTCGGCGCCGAACCAGCCGAGCAGCTGGGTGCATGTCGGTCCGGACTGGACGTGCGTGAAATCGAGGATTCTCACGCCTTCGAGAGCTTTGACCATTTGTCTTCCTCAAGTGTCATTGGAGTGGCGCCGCGTTGCGCGGCGCCTTTCAGGGTGAGGCCGCCGGCATTGTGACCGGCGGCCGAATTGGATGGTTATTTATACATCGTCTGGTTCTTGGTGCCCGGCGCGTATTCGCGCGGGTCGATCCAGACGTTGACGACGGCGCACTTGCCGGTCTTGGCAATCGCCTCGCGGGCGCGCTGCAGGGCCGGACCGATTTGCGACGCCTCGCGTACCTCCTCGCCATAGCCGCCGATCATTTCGCCGAACTTGGAGAAGGGCACATCACCCAGCTTGTTGCCGATGTCGCCGCGGTTCTCACCATACTTGGCGATCTGGCCGTAGCGGATCTGGTTCATGGCCGAGTTGTTGCCGATGACGGCGAGGTAGGGCGCACCGAAGCGCTGCGCGGTCTCCATGTCGAAGGCGGTCATGCCGAACGAGCCGTCGCCGTAAAGGCACATGACCTCTTTGTTCGGATGCGCCAGCTTGGCGGCCATGGCGAAACCGGTGCCGACGCCGAGCGAGCCCAATGCGCCAGGGTCCATCCACTGGCCGGGGCCGCGTGGACGCACGGCCTGGGCGGAGATCGTGACGACGTCGCCGCCGTCGCCGATGTAGATGGTGTCATCGCCCAGGAACTCGTTGATCTCCCAGGCGAGGCGATAGGGGTGGATGGGTGAGGCGTCCGACTTGAACAGCGGCATCAGCTTTTCGAGCGCCATGGCTTCGGCCTTGCGCAGCTTTGCCATCCACTGCTGGCGCTCCTGGCGGGCGGCCGCATCGGGTCCGGCGGATACGGCTGTGGTGACGGCCGACAGGATAGCGCCGGGGTGGCCGGCCAGCCCCATCGAGATGTCGCGGTTCTTGCCGACCGTCTTGTAGTCGAGATCGATCTGGACCAGTGTCGGCACGGCAATGCGCTTGCCGTAGCCCATGCGGAAGTCGAAGGGCGTGCCGATGATGAGGACGACATCAGCCTCCTTGAAGGCGAGCGAGCGCGTGCGGTCGAAGTGATGAGGGTCATCGGGATGCAGCATGCCGCGGCTGGCGCCGTTGAGGTATGCTGGAATGTCGAGTGCGCGAACGAATTCGATGGCTTCGGTGTGGCTGCCGGACGTCCAGACCTGCTGGCCGAACAGGACAGCGGGGCGCTTGGACTTGTTGAGGATGGCGGCGAGCTTCTCGACATCGGCGGGATCGCCGATGGAGCGTACCGAGGCGCGATAGTGCCCGGGCTCGGGGATGCGGGCCTTGGAGATGTGGATCTCGGCGTCGAGGATGTCGCGCGGGATTTCCAGGTAGGACGGGCCATAGGCGCCGGCATAGCACTCACGGGCGGCCATGGAGATCATGTCGGCGATGCGCTCGGTGGAGAAGACGCCCGAGGCAAACTTGGTGATCGGCTTCATCATGTCGACGTGCGGCAGATCCTGCAGCGAGCCCATCTTGTGCTGAGTGAGCGAGGACTGACCGCCGATGTGGATGATGGGGCTTTCGGAGCGGAATGCGGTTGCGACACCGGTGACGGCGTTGGTGCAGCCGGGGCCGGCGGTGGTGACGACGCAGCCCAGCTTGCCGGTCTGGCGCGCGTAGCCGTCAGCGGCGTGGGCGGCGACCTGTTCGTGGCGCACGTCGACCACCTTGATGCCTTCGTCGATACAGCCATCGTAGATATCGATGATATGGCCGCCGCACAGCGTGAAGATGGTGTCGACGCCCTCGTTCTTGAGAGCCTTGGCGACGAGCCGGCCACCGGAAACAACATTCGGATCGGTGCTCTTGCGCTGAAGGGTGTCCTCAGCCGTCGTGCTCGCGGTCTGTGCTGCTGCGTTAGCCGCCATGGGTCAAAGCCTCCTGTTGGGTGCACCGCCTCGAGCCTGTCAGACACAGGGCCTGGGGCGTGCTGTCCTTATGTTGGGATATCGACGAACTGCTCCACGTGTGCCCGCAGTTTCAACGTATGCTCGCGGACGAGTCTCTCTGCCAGATCGGCGTTACCTTCCTCGATGGCCGCGACGATCTTCTTGTGATCGGCGACGGAGCGCTTGGCGCGATCCTTCTCGAAGATCGTGCGATTGCGAATGGCGCGGACGTGCATGAACAGGCCGTCGGTGATCTGTTCGATCAATTGATTGCCGCCGGTGCGAATGATGGCCTGATGAAAGCGGATGTTGGCGTCGGAGTACTCGCCCAGATGGCGATCGACGTCGGTGTAGGGATCCGTGAGCTGGTGCAGTTCCTTGATGTCGTCGGGCGTTGCCCTCTCGGCCGCGAGCCGCGCCGCCATGCTCTCCAGCGCCGCCCAGGTCGTGATCATGTCGAGAATCTCGGCCTTGGTCTTGCGGACGATGAAGATGCCGCGACGCGCGACGACCTTGACGAGGCCTTCCTGGTCGAGCTGGGCGAGGGCCTCGCGCAGGGGGGTGCGGGAAATGCCGAAGCGTGCCGACAGGTCGCGTTCGTCGAGCCGCAGCTCGGCGTTGTCATCGTAGATGTTCATGGCGGCAATCGCAGCCTTCATCGCCTCGTAGGCACGCGCCTTGAGGCTCTGGCTCTCGCCGATCGGAACGATCTTCAGGCTCGTCTTGTGCATCTTCTCACTCTGCCTCCGTGCAGCGGCACATCATGCTCGGCCTCGCCGGAAGCGTTCCTCAAGCTGCAGTGACAGGCCTCACTTCACGACGTGAAAGCTGCCTCTGCATGGCTCTGGCATACCATATGCCAAGGTGGCGAGGTCTTCAATATACTTCGTGTCAGGGGCGCGGTTTTTGTGGGCGGTTGGGCCGCCCCGAACGCGGAATACCGTGCCAGCGATGAAGCCGCCCGCAGACGTGCGGACGGCTTCATCGAGGACCGGCTTCCGGGTCAGTGCACTGATGTGGCCCAATAACGGCATTTGGCTGCGGCTGCCTTCTTCTTCTTACCGCTCAGTCCCTTCAGAAGCGGGGCCCCAAACAATAGGACGGC
>CAZDNY010000132.1:0-7961 GCA_964506885.1 uncultured Hyphomicrobiaceae bacterium
GCGGTACGTGGTGCGCCATGCGAGGGCGTGGGCGATCGCGGCGGGACTTCTCGTGTGGTCGGGTATGGTGTCGCACGGGCATGCGCGCAGCGGTCCGCAGTCGGTCGCGCCAGTGGCGGAAAAACTGATCGACGCTGTCGTGAACATCTCGACGACACAGGCGGCGAAGGGCCCACAGGGGTTGCCGTTGCCCGAGATCCCGAAGGGCTCGCCGTTCGACGATCTGTTTGAGGATTTCTTCGATCGCCGCGGGCCTCGCGTTCCGCGCAAGGTGTCCTCGCTGGGCTCTGGCTTCGTGATCGACGGCAAGGAAGGCCTGATCGTCACCAACAACCACGTGATCGCCGATGCCGACGAGATCGTCGTGAACTTCCACGATGGCTCCAAGCTCAAGGTGGAAAAGGTACTGGGCCGCGACCAGAAGAGCGATCTGGCGCTGCTCAAGGTGTCGCCGAAAAAGCCGCTGGTCGATGTCAAGTTCGGCTCGTCGGACCAGCTCAAGGTCGGCGACTGGGTGATGGCGATCGGTAACCCGTTCGGTCTGGGTGGTACGGTTACAGTGGGGATCATCTCGGCCAAGCAACGCGACATCAACACCGGACCCTATGACGACTATCTGCAGACGGATGCGGCGATCAACCGGGGCAACTCGGGCGGCCCCTTGTTCAACATGGATGGCGAGGTGGTGGGTGTGAACACCGCCATCATCTCGCCGACGGGCGGTTCGATCGGTATCGGGTTTGCCATTCCTTCCGATACTGCGACCAATGTGATCGAGCAGTTGCGCCAATACGGCGAGACGCGTCGCGGGTGGCTGGGCGTGAACCTGCAGTCGTTCGAGGAGGACATCGCCGAGACACTGGGTGTGCCGGCTGGCACGGGAGCGCTGGTGGCATCCGTGACACCGGGCGGACCGGCAGCCAAGGCGGGCCTTCTGCCCGGTGACGTGATCGTGCGATTCGACGACCGCGAAATCGCCAACATGCGTGGCCTGCCGAGGATTGTTGCGGGAACGCCGATCGGGAAGACGGTGCCGGTCGAGGTCATCCGGCGCGGCGAAAAGCTCACCATGAATGTGGAAATCGGGCGCCTGGTCGATGACGAGATCGCCGCCAGCAGCGAGCCGGAACCGGCGGAGAACCCGGACGAGCCGCAACAGATGCTGGGTCTCAAGCTGGAAGTGCTGAGCGACGAACTGCGCGCCAAGTACAATATCGACAAGGCGGTCACCGGGGTGATCGTGACAGACGTCGATCCCGACAGCCCGGCGGCGGCCAAGAACATCAAGGAAGGCGATGTGATCGTGGAGGCCGCGCAAGACAAGGTGGAAGCGCCGGGGGATGTCGAGCGCAGCATCGAGAAAGTGAAGAAGTCCGGGCGCAAGGCGGTGCTCTTCAGGATCGAGGATGCCAAGGGCGATCTGCGCTTCGTGGCTGTGCCGCTGGGTTGACCATAGTCGTGCGCTGGCACAGCGAGTGTGCGCGAGCGACATGGCCGTATCCGGCAGGCTGGCGGATCGTTCGAACGACGGGCCGGGACTGCGGCGCAGTGTCCGTGACGTTGAGTTTGCGCGCCACAAGGTTTATGAGGCTCGCTTGGATCATTTCCGCTTGAGGCGGATCAGCACCACCGGCCCGCTCCCCCGCCCGACCACCCATGGCAGCCTACTCGGGGTGCTCTGGCGGGAAGCGGGATGGTTCCAGCCAAACTTAAAGGCTAAAGCTACTCGTTCATGCGGCGTCCGGATCGCGCGTCAGGAAACGCGCACTGCTGATCCGGGCATTTTCTCAAGGGAGTTGAGCTTCTCGTGTCCAACCGTCACGGCCTGATCGATACCATTCTGGACAGTCTCGTTCCCGTGCATAGTGACGGGCACAAGTTCATTGCGATCGCGGCAGCCCTGTCGTTGCTGTTCTTCATCCTGTGGGCGCCGCTGGGGTGGCTGTTCCTTCTGGTCGCGCTCTACATCGCCTACTTCTTCCGCGATCCCGAGCGAGTGACGCCGCTGCGCGAAGGGCTTGTCGTTGCACCAGCAGATGGGCGCGTTTCGGCGGTTGAAGTTGTGAGCCCGCCGATGGAGCTGGGGCTCGGGCAGACACCGCGTGTGCGCATTTCGACCTTCCTTTCGGTCTTCGACGTTCACATCAACCGCGCGCCGGTCGCCGGACGCATCGTGCGCTCGATCTATGTGCCGGGGGCCTTCATCAACGCTGCGGCGGACAAGGCCAGCGAAGAAAACGAGCGCAGGTCGCTGGTCATCGAGACGGCTTCGGGAGACGAGATCGCGGTGGTGCAGATCGCCGGGCTCATCGCGCGACGGATCGTGACTTTCTCGCAGGAGGGCGAGAGCGTCGGAATTGGACAGCGGTTCGGTCTCATCCGCTTCGGTTCGCGCGTGGATGTCTACCTGCCGCCGGGGCGTACGGCGCTGGTTGCGGTCGGACAGCTCGCGGTTGCGGGGGAGACCGTGTTGGCCGACTTCAAGTCGGACGAGGGAGAGCGCGAGGCGCGGCAGGCCTGAATGTCGCGGCTTGGGGCCCCATGCTATGCTGCACTTGGCGCCACATGGAGGCTTGAAGCTATAGTCTAGGCCACAATTGCCCGATACGGTGGGCCCTCAGATGCCGAAAGGGCGGCTGCCGACAGACAGTTGCTCTCGACCGTGGGCGCGATGCTAGGAGCCGGGTCATGGATCCCGTTGTACCGCAACTCGAAGAGGAGACGCGACGCCGTCGCGGTCGCCTGTTGTTCCGACACCAGCGCATTCCGGTGCGGATGCTGGTGCCCAACTTCTTCACGCTGCTCGGTCTGTGCGCGGGGTTGACATCGATCCGGATGTCGATCGAGGCGCGCTACGACCTGGCGCTGGCGGCGATCGTGTTCGCCGCGCTGCTCGATGGTCTGGACGGGCGTGTGGCGCGTCTGCTGAAGGCGTCGTCACGTTTCGGTGCCGAACTCGACAGCCTGGCCGACTTCGTCAACTTCGGTGTGGCGCCGGCGGTGATGATCTTCACGTGGGGGCTGGGCGACCTCAAGAGCTTCGGATGGATCGCGGTGATGATCTTCGCGCTGGCGTCCGCGCTGCGGCTGGCACGCTTCAACGTGATGATCGACGAGGACAAGCCGCGCTGGCAGAAGGACTTCTTCACGGGCATGCCGACGCCGGCTGCGGCGATCGTCGTGCTGCTGCCTGTCTATCTGGCGGCGATCGGACTCGACTTGAGAGATGCGCGGTGGATGAAGAACATCGTCATCATCTATACGCTGTTGATCGCGTTCCTGATGGTGTCGAACATCCCGACCTACTCGGGCAAGCTGCTCGGCGAGCGCATCTCGCGTGAATGGGTGCTGCCGATCTTCGTCCTGGCGGTGCTGTATGTGGCGACGCTGGTGACTTATCCGCACGAGACGCTGGCCGGCACGTCGATCTTCTACCTGGCGATGATTCCGGTGGGCTGGCGGCGCTTCCAGAAGAACCTGGCAAAGGATGCGGCAGACAATGCTGGCGGCACAGGTGCGCCGCCGGTCAAGCCGCCGGAAACGGGGACAGGCGCAGCGGGGGGGAGTGCGACCTGGGCTTCGCCGCCGCCGGCAGGTTCGGCGGCCCCGGGTGCAGATGCGGCTGGCAAGGACAGTGCGCCGCAAGGCAGCAGGAGCGAGCCGCCGGAGAGCAAGCGGGATGGCGGCCGGGTGGTCGAATTACGGACGCCCGAACCGCGCTCGTGATTGATGTGCACTCGCCAGCCGTCAGTGCCTGGCGATAGCCTTGGTGATACGCCTGGTTCGTGTGCCGTCCGATGCCGCCGGGATCAACGCTGGCGGTGCATCAGGCGATCGCGCAGAGAGCGCAGTGTCTGGCCCTGATCGGCATCGGCATCACTGCGGTCGGCACCCACTGTAGCGGGTTCGCGCCGCAGCATCGAGCCCGCGGCACGCCCTGAACCCGCAGGGGCGGATATCGTATCACGGCGGAGCCCGCCGCGGGCGGGAGCAGCCTGCTCAACATGCTGCTGGGGCGCGGAATCGCGACGGATCGAAGAGCGCAGAGGGGCGGGCTCGGCCTCGCGCCGGCGCAGCGGTTCCTGCTCATAACCGTGACGCTGAGCGTAGCCCGCATTGTGTTCGGTGGGATGATGGGGCGCGCGCGCCGGTTCGGGGTCGACGTCCAGATGCTGGTCGCCCAACAGTGCTTCGGCCATCACGTGGCTGGATGCGGAATCGTCGTTGGCGCTGCCGGAGCTGCGCCAGCGCTCGACGATCTGCTCAAGGAAGCCTTCGTCGCCGACCGATTCCTGCCACCGCTCGGAGAAGCGTGCGGTCGAGGACCGCGGCATGGCCGACTTGGGCAGCTCATCGAACTTGATGCGCACGGGCAGGGTGACGCCGTCGCCAAAGGCGATCGCTTCGCGCTGGCCGAGGGCGGACAGGAATTCGAGCAACCCTGATCCGGTATCGGAAATCGCAGACGTGACGATCTCCTGGTCGCGGTCGTTTGACATGCGCAGGGCGAACACGGTGTTGCACTGGGACAGGATGGTCGGGTCGATTTCGGCCGGTCGCTGCGTGACGATGCACAGCGATGCGCCGTACTTGCGGCCTTCCTTCGCGATCTTGGCGATGGCGCGCTTGCAGGGTTCGAAGCCGGCGTTGGGGTTGGCGGGCACGTAGCGGTGCGCTTCTTCGCACACCAGCGTGACGGGCACCTTGCCTTCGCCCCACAGGGCGAAGTCGAAGGTCATGCGGCAGAGCACGGAGACGACGACGTTGACGATCTCTGTGGGGATGCCGGTGAGCTCCAGGATGGTAATGGGCTTGCCGTTGACAGGGACGCGGAAGATGCGTGAGAGCACCTGCGTCATGCCGTCGTAGACGGTGAGCGAACCGAACATGAAGGCATAGCGCCCGTCCTGCGTGATCATGTCGACGCGCTGCTTGAGATTGCGGTAGGGTGCCAGATCCTTCTTGTTTTCCAGCTTGCCCATGCGTTCGTCGATCATCGCGGTGAGATCGGAGATGCGGTAGGGCACCGGCGTGTCGACGGTATAGCGGCCATGGTCGACGATGCCGCGACGAACGTGATTTTCCTTGTTGCGGCCCGAGCTATAACGCGACTTGGCGATCGGGATCAGTTCCTGCAGGATCTCGATCTCGGCCTTGCGGTTGCCGTCGGCGACGAGCACCTCGACGATTTCCTCGAAGGTCAGCAGCCAGAACGGGAGCTGCATGTTGCGCGGGCTGATGACCTCGGCCCACTCGGGGAAGGCGGTTGCGTATTCGTTGTGGGGATCGAGCAGGACAATGTGGGCGGCGGGGTTCTCCTGCAGGATCGAGCGCAGGATCAGCGCGGTGGTGCACGATTTACCGGTGCCCGTGGTGCCGAGGATGGCGAAGTGCTTGCCGAGCAGATCGTCGACGCGGACCATAGCGGGGATGGTGCTGTCCTGGCGAATGCAGCCGACACGGACGGACTTGGAGGTGTCGCCGCAAAAGGCGAATTCCAGTTCCGGCTTGGAGGCGATGCGGACACGATCGCCAAGGGCGGGATAGATCGTCACGCCGCGGTTGAAGCTGCGCGCGGAGCGGTCGGGCGACAGCCACAGCTCGCCGACGAGGCCGAGTTCGGCGATCCAGATCTCTGCCTCGCCTTCGCGTTGCGCGGGGACCGGGACGGAGAGTGCGGAAACGATGGCGAGCACGACAGACGATGTCGTGTCGATGGCGAGCAGCGTTCCCATTTCTGGTCGATGCATCGTCTTTCGGCCGGAAGCGTCGAGGCGGCCGTCGAGCAGAACGATCGCCTTCGATCCCGTCACCGATACGATACGGCCGATCGTGAGGTCTGCATTCAAGTCGCTGGTCTGTATTGCTTGACCGTGCATCGTCTTCAAGCCCGCAAATTAGGTTCAGTTGCCGTCGTCTGTTTGAAATGCTTCGCCCAGGACCATTTCCCGAGCGTGCGCCGCGGATACAAGATGGCGAGACGGCAGCATGACGCTGACTGTCGTGCCTTTTCCCTTGGCGCTCGTGATATTGAGGCGCCCGCCGTGGAGATCGATCAACGATTGAGCGATCGGCAGGCCAAGTCCGGTGCCTTCGCGCCAGCGGGCCTTTGAGCCGTCGACCTGGCCGAAGGGTGTCAATGCGATGTCCAATTCCTCGTCGGTCATGCCGACGCCGGTATCCCTGATCTCGACGACCAGGCCGCCGTCGGTGGTGGCGACGGCACTGATCACGATCTGGCCGCCGTTGGGCGTGAACTTGATGGCATTCGACAGGAGATTGGAGAAGATCTGCTTGAGCTTGGCGGGATCGCCGCGGACAGGGGGGATGTTGTCGACGATCGCATTGACGATCTTCACGCCTGCGTCGTCTGCCAACTTGCGAAACGAGGCGACGCAGTAGCGCAGGATCTCGTCGATGTTGGTCTCGCGCGTGTCGATCGTGAACTTGCCGCTTTGAATCTTCGAAATATCGAGAATGTCGTTGATGACGGACAGGAGATGACCTGCCGAATCGTTGATGAGCTGCGCGTACTCGACGATCTCGTTCTGCGGAATGCGGCGCTTGTCATGCTCGACAAGGATCTTGGAGAAGCCGATGATCGTATTGAGTGGCGTGCGCAACTCGTGACTCATATTGGAGATGAACTCGGATTTGACCCTGCTGGCCAGTTCCGATTCGATGCGTGCGCTGTGTTCGGCCATGCGGGTTCGATGGCGCAAAACGGCATCGCCGAGCAGCGAGGAGTACTCGCCAATCAACGTGTTCGTGCGGTTTGAGCGTATCGACTTTCCAAGCATGCGCGTTCGGATTTCCGTTTCCAGCAACGAAATGTAATCGCGCAACAGATAACTTGTGGTTAATGGGCGGCCTTTGCGTGCCGATGTTATCTGATCGACGTTAGCGAGCTGTATTTGCCGGGGAATAGAATAAAACTCATATTTTACATAAGGTTGGGTGTTTTTTGAGGTAGTTTCCAGGGGATAGGACCTCAAGGCACGCGTGAAATTTGCGCGCAGAAAGTTCGTGTGCCCGCATATTGTCAGTACTCGTCGCCGTTGCTCATACGCTTCATGCTTCATTGCAGACGGTAGGCAGGGAGAACGCCCTGGACAGAGCGCGGCGGATCAGGTTCTCCTCGGCAGGTCCGGGGGGATTTTCATGAAGCGATCGGGTGTGGGCCATACAGGCAGATCATCGTTGCCGGCAGCGAAGGCTGTCGTCATGGCCTGCGGGATGATGGCGGGAGCGCTCGGCGGCGGACATTCGGCGCATGCGGAGCCGGCGATCGGTCAATTTGAACTCAAGGATCTGGAGGCGGAGCCCGGCGAGGTCGAGTTCCAGTCGCAGAACGCGTGGTCGTTCGGACAACCCCGCCGGCGCGTCGGCGAAGAGGCGCCCGGCGAGTTCGTGTACGACGAGAACTCGGTGACACGGCAGCGCCATGCGCTCGAGATCGAGATGTCCGTCACGCATTTCCTGCGCATGCGTGTCGGCATCGAGTTTGAGAAGGAGCGGTTCGACGAGCCGGCGGGGCCGGCGCTGGCCAATTCGTTCGACGACCTCAAGCTGACGGAAGTGGCGGTGGAGGGTGTCGTCATCCTGAAGCCGGTGCCGGAGAGCGGCGGTTTCGGGTTCGGCCTGCTCAGTGAATTCGAGCATCCCACGCAACCGGGTGAACTCAACTCGATCCTGGTCGGGCCGATCTTCGGGGCCAAGACCGGGTCGCTGTCGGCGCTGCTCAATGTGATGTTCATCAAGCATTTCGGTTCGGGCGAGATGACGGACGAGGGTCGCGAGCGCGACGACAAGTGGGACCTCGGCTATGCGGCACAGCTCAAATACGATTTCAATTCGACCTGGGCGCTGGCGCTGGAGGCTTACGGCACGTTCGATCGCATCAGCAACTCGGGGCGACCGGGTGAAGGCGCCATTTTATTCGGTGATCACGACCAGCATCG
>CAZDNY010000133.1:0-5867 GCA_964506885.1 uncultured Hyphomicrobiaceae bacterium
GGGTCAAGATCGACGTTAGCGGTCGGCGCGCCTTCCGTCGGCTTGCCATTCGGCAGCAGCCATCGAAGCGCTGATGCGTCGGCTCCGCCACCATTACGTACGCCGAACCGGGTGCAGGTGAGGCCAGACACGAGCCAGGAGCTGAAGTACTTCCGACAATTGAGCCATACAGCACCATCGAGGAGTAATCTGACCGACTGCAGTCAGGTGAGGCCGGCGCGCTTCAGACCATCAAGCAGTCTGGCCAAGACCCGTGGATCTGCGAATGGAAACGCGAATCCGAGTTTGTCGAGTGCGAAGTCGGGATCGAGGACCTGAAGTTCGCCAGCTTCCCACACAGCGCTTTCGATCTCCCCGGCCTGTGCCAACGCCGCCGCAATCCACATGCGCGCCCGCGCGTAGTCTGGATTGATCTTCAGAACTTGCCGGAACGTCGCCACCGAGCTGGTGTATTTTCTCTGCACGAATTGGATCTCTCCCAGGACTTCCAGGTATGATGCGGACGGCCTGGGATTGAGATCGAGGGCCTCTGTCATCGCAGCCATCGCGTCTGCCGGTCGCCCGGCATAGGACAGGATCCAGGCACTCAGCGCATGCCCATCCGCATAGTTCCGGTCGAGTTCAATCGCGCGTTCGGCCGCCTGAATTGCTTTGACATATTGCCGGCGGAACAACCGGACTTGTCCAAGCACAAAGTGCACCTGTGGCAGCAACGGATCGGCGTTGGCCGCCGTCTCGGCGAATTGACGTGCAAATTCGAGCGATCGCATGGGATCGGACGTCCATCCATCGATGGCGTCACGTGAGTGCGCCAGTGCAAGGCCGGCGTAGGCTCTGGCAAAGCTCGGGTCTGTGTCGATGGCCTTCAAGAACTGGAGCTTGGCAGCTTCGTTGTCCGGCTTCGTACGGCGTCCATGGAGTTGCAGACCGTGAAGGTAGTGCTCGTAAGCGACCACGCTGTGTGTGGGGCGTTTGGCTACGGCAGCCCTGTCGGCAGAGCCCAGCCTGAGTCTGAGTGCAGCAAGCACGCTCTTCGTCAGTTCGTCCTGCAGCACAAAGACGTCATGGATCGTTCGATCATATCTTTCCCCCCAAAGGACGCGATCGGTGCGAGCAGCAAAGAGCTGAACATTCACCCGCAGTCGATCACCCGCATGCTGCACGGTTCCGTCAAGAACGTATTCCGCCCCTAGCTGGCGATGCAGCGTGATGCGCTCACGCCCCGATCGCTCGTCCGCAGTGACAAAACTCGGAGAAATGACGCGCAGACCCGGAACGCGGGAGAGGTCCGTAATCAAGTCAGCTCTGAGGCCGGAGGTGAAATATCCGGTCGATGGTCCAAGACTCTCGAAGGGCAGGACGGCAACCGAGGTGAGTTGCGGGCTCGACGCGTTTGGCCTGGACACGAAGTCCTTGCGGCTCCATACGAGCAGAGAAACAAGAATGAGAAGAACGAGGCCCAGCAGAACAGCCGCAGAGTGCACGCGCCTTCGAGCCCGGATTTTGCCGCGAACAAGGCTGCTCTCTTGCGTTTGCTTGACGCCAGCGGCTTCCTCGACGGGTGCAATCTCCGAAATCAGCCGATAGCCCACCTTCGGAACTGTCTCTATGTACCGAGGGTGGCGAGCATCGTCATTCAAGGCGCGACGCAGCTTTGCGATTGCGTTTGTTACCGCATCCTCCGTGACAATACGACCTTCCCAAACCTGATTCTCGAGTTCCTCCCGGCTCACCACCTGACCGGCGTGCTGGACCAGATAGACCAGTACCTCCATTGCCCGGACTTCAAGGCGCGCTGTCTCGTCGCCACGGATCACGCGAAGAGTTGATGGCTCGACGCGCAGTCCGCCTACGTCGAATGGTGCATGAAGATGTATCGACCTGCTGGACACGGGTATTCGTCCTCGGATGCGAGCCGAAATCTTTCCGTCTTGAACAGAGCGTTACGAAAGCGTCGGAAAAAAAACGGAGTTCCATCGGGACTTTCGGAACAGCTTATACGCAAGTTCTAACAAGGCCAAGGTGAGCATGTTGCGCCGGCACAAGCGACAGCACTTCGCACTTCGTGGCGCCCCGCCTGCCTCGTATGCGCGCGCTCCACCGCCAGCCGAAAACCCAGAGGAGGACCCGGAAATGAAGCGCAATCGAATTGTCAAACTCGTGTCGGCAGTTGCTGCCGTTTATGCCATTTCGTCCTCGGCAATCGCAGACGAAGCGCCCGGTTTCTATGCGAACACGTACCCTCAGCATGCCCTGCAGGCCATGCTGAATGCCGATAAGATCCTGATGGGTCCGGATGCCAAGATAGAAGGCAAGACGCGCGAACTCATCGCGTTGGGCGTCGCCGCACAGATTCCTTGCGCGTACTGCGTCTACGTTCATACCAAGAAGGCGCGCTCCGCCGGTGCGAGCGAAGCCGAAGTACGCGAAGCCGTGGCAACGGCGGCCCACGTGCGGCACTGGAGTACGGTTCTCAATGGCATGGCCTACGACTTGACTGCCTTCAAGACCGAAATCGACAGGTTGCTCGCGTCTAACTGAGCCAGTTTGAAAACGCTTTGAAGCTCGCTCGATGCTTACGCGATCACGCAATTCAGCACGGTGACGTCTATGGCAATCTCTTTGGAGTTCCTCTCGTCAGCTACGGTCCTTACGGCGCTCACAACTTCTTGCAAGACGGAGCATTCGGCCGCCAGCATGACGTCCAAACGACGAAACGTGTGGCCCATCCTTGGGTGGCTGTTGCTTGGTTTTGTCGCAGCTGTTGCGGCCTACGAGTTCACGCAATTTGCGCTCGGCTCATGTCAAGGCTACGGCGGCGCAGTAGCCGCAGAGCGGTCAATCGGCGCACGTCTCGGGCTATGGTCAATTGATCCACTGACGTGCCTGTAGCTGAACGGTAACGTCAGCCAGGGCCATGGCCGACCGATGCGAGAGACATACGATCAGCAGAGCGTATGCACTTCAACTCGGTCAGCGTCGCCGTGAAAATCGCTGCAGCGAAGCGTGTGCGCGGCAGGTCCCGGCCATCGGCTCTCTCATGCCGCTATCGATCCCGGCTACTTGCCATAGAAGTCTGCCATCGTCTTGAGCACGGCCTTCAATTCTTCGGTCGCTTGTCCTGCTGCGGCATGATTCTTGATGCCGAGCGCTTTTGCTTCAGCCGCGGGATCGTGAAAGCCAATCACCAGTTTGCCGCTAGCAGTATCCTTGAAGATCGTGAAGCGGCACGGCACGGCAAGCGAGATAAAGGGATCTTCCTTGATGGCCTGTGCCAAGAGCTGAGACTTGCACGCCGAGATGACCTTATTCTGGATCTTGACGCCGTACTGCAAGAGGCCGGTATCGATATTCTGCACGTTGGTAATATCCCAGTTGGCGGCCATAATCTCCGACTGCAACCGGCCGAAGACCTCATAGAAATCGAGTTCGCCGGGCAGATAGACAACATAGGCGTCACCGCGCTTTTGTACTTCACCGGCGGCAGCCGAATTTTGCACGGTGACGACAGAAACAAAGACTGCAAGGAATGCGCTTATCGCAAGACGCAGAACGTTATTGAACATTCGTTTCCTCCCAAAGCGTTGCACAGCAAGTGAACCCACTTAGACAAAGCGTGTTCACATCGCGGCGCTTGCCGCACCGCACAAGCCACTCTCATTCTATTGGATGATCCTATCACATCCTGGCCGCCCCTCAATCTCTACAGGCGGGCTGAGAGCGTCCAGCGACGCCTCTCTGCTCGCCCGCTCGAGTCCCGAACCGGCGGCGCTCGTCCATCGGTTGTATTTGATCAGGCAGCAGCTCGTTGAACGACGACCGGCACAGGCCGGCAGACGGTGTTGCAGACGGGTGAATGCTGCTGGGCATAAGCCAGCAGGGCGTCGAGCTCCTCGTCGGAGCAATCGGCTTTCACCTTCATCTTGATGTCGATCTGCTCGTAGCCGGCAGGGACGCTCTCATCGAGGCCGAGGAGACCGCGAAGGTCGATGTTCCCCTTGAGCTCAGTCGACAGCTCCTTGATCGTGATGCCGCGTGCCATGGCATGAAGGACAAATGTCGTCGTCACGCATCCTGCGAGCGCGTGCAGCAGGAATTCGACCGGATTGGCGCCCTCATTGTTGCCGAGCAGGACCGGTGGCTCGCCGTTGGTGAACTCGAACGACGCCGTGCGCGACAAGTCTTCCTGGCCCGCACCGTAGAAGTCCCGGATCGTGGAGCGGTTCTCGCCGCCGTTGATCCAGGTGTTGCGCGCCCGAAACTGGAACTTGGCAAGGCTCTTGTCGGCCTTCAGTGCAGCGATCGTATCGGCAGCGGCCTGAACATTGAGACCGTTGAGGTAAGTCGCTTCCTCGGCGACAGCAGGCTGAGCGGTCATGGTCGTTCTCCTTCCGTTGGGTTTGCGATCTGCCGGCTTCAGCGGGTTGCTAGGGTGCGCCGGCGAGGTGCAAACTACGGTTGGAGGAGCTGCAGCATCAGAGTGGGTTTTGCCAAAAACGATCCGTTCGTGCCAGCATCGGTTTCGCCATGAACAAACGTACTCGATCTCCCATCGACGCCGTTATCCTTGCCCTGCCCGAGACAGCCGGCTCTGCGCTCTACGGCATGGTGGACGTGTTGGCGGCAACGGGGACGCTTTGGCGGGAACTGGTCGGCGACGCCCCGGGCCATCGCCTCATAGAACCCCGCATCGTTGCACCGAAGAAGCGCTCATTCCGCTGCGGCAATGGCATTCCCGTGAGCCCCGACCTCAGCCTCGAGGAGACGAAGCGCCCCGAGATCGTGATCTTGCCGGAGCTTTGGCTTGCTCCGACCGACGACATGGGCGATCGCTACCCGGAGGTGAAGGACTGGATACGGCGCTGCTATCGCCAAGGCAGCACGATTTACACGGCCTGCTCCGGCTCTATCCTGCTCGCCTCAACGGGGCTCCTCGACGGGCGCGAGGCCACCTCCCACTGGGGCTATCAGGATCTGTTCCGTACATGCTTTCCTGCTGTTCGCTTCAACCCGGAGCCCAACCTCGTCATTGCGGATGCAGCCGGACGGATCGTGACAGCCGGCGGCACAACCTCATGGCACGATCTCGCGCTCCATATCATCGCCAGACATTGCAGTCCGGGAGAGGCGTTGCGGATCGCCAAGGTCTATCTGCTCAAATGGCACGCAGAGGGGCAGCTGCCCTTTGCCAGCCTCGTGCGTCGACAGCCTCACGCCGACTCCGTCGTCCGTCGGGCTGAGACATGGCTTGGTGAGCATTTTCGGGAGGCGCACGCCGTAGCAGCCGTCGTCGAGGCATGTGGCATCCCGGAGCGCAGCCTGAAGCGCCGGTTCAAGGCGGCCACGGGCACGACATTGATCGCGCATGCGCAGAACCTTCGAATCGAAGAGGCGAAGCGCTTGCTCGAGAACGGCGAGCTTTCGGCGGACGAGATCGCCGCGACAGTCGGATACGAGAATCCGGCCTTCTTTCGTCGCCTGTTCAAGCGCTCAACCGGCCTCACGCCGGGAGCCTACCGGCGGATGTTCAAACCGATGACTGAGTCCGCAATAGCTGCGGCGAAGGCACAGCCAGGGCGCACTCAATGCTGTTGACTGCCGCACATTCCTTTTCCAGATCGAAGCCAGCCGAGGGGATTGCTTTCCGGGACCGCGCGCCGTGGTGGGGCGGCGATTTGCAAACACTGCGCAATCACCTGCTGGCAGGACAGCAGCCACTGCCCTCGACGACGGTAACGCGCTTGTTTCCCACCTCGGACAAGACTGGTGACCGCCTTATGGGGCGGCTCGAGCAACCGGCACATCCGGTCGCCGGCACGCCACTCGTCTTGCTCATCCACGGTCTCACCGGATGCGAGGACAGCACA
>CAZDNY010000133.1:5877-7925 GCA_964506885.1 uncultured Hyphomicrobiaceae bacterium
GTCGGCCCGGTTTCACCTGATGCGCGGCCGGAGGGTACTGCGGCTCAACCTGCGCGGCGCCGGCCCGGGCCGGAAGCTGGCGACCGGATACTATCATGCAGGCTGCGCCCTGGATCTCCAGGATGTTCTCGCGGGGTTGACGGACGAGGATATCCGCCATGGTGTCTTCGCGGTCGGCTACTCGCTCGGCGGCAACATCCTCCTCAATCTGCTTGGAACAGCGCTCGCCGGAGAGCATCTTGTCGGCGCTGCGGTCGTGTCAGCGCCGATCGAGCCACGCGAGGCCTGCCGACGCATCATGGCGCCACGAAACGCCCTCTATCATCGCTGGCTGTTGCGGCGCATGAAGCGGGATGTGCTGACCTCGCCCGGACTGGCACCAGCCGAGCACGAGGCCATCACAGAAGCACGCTCGGTCTATGCGTTCGATGATCAGTGGGTGGCGCCTCGCAATGGCTTTCGTGATGCGGAGGACTATTACGCGCGGACGGCCGGTGCTCGTCATCTGGAGTCGATCTCCGTACCGACGCTGTTACTGCATGCCATGAATGATCCCTGGATTCCGGTGCGGCCGTATCTCGAGCGGCCGCAGCCGGCATCTCCACATGTGGAGATCGTTGTCGCGCGCAGTGGCGGCCATGTCGGCTTTCACGAGCATGGGCAAATGGAGACCTGGCACGATCGCAGGATCGAGGATTTCCTGGCCCGGCTCGAAGGACTTGATCGCGGCTGAGGTGGCGGTTCGGATGGCTGGATCGTGCGACAGCCCGAGGCAGCCGATGACAGGAAAATCCCATTGAAGATGGCTCTCCATTGCAGGCAGGTCAGAAAGCGCTCCCAATGGCCGATAACCGTTCGGCGTGGACGCATTGGCCCGTAGGCCATTGCCCGGTCGTCGGAAGGGTTGCCCCCGTTCAACACGGGCACGCAGCGAACCAAAGAAAGGGGCTGCAACGAGAATAATGCGATGGCGGGAACCCGAATCGACCTTCCGCTCCTGCGGAGCGCGGGGCCACCGGTCGCCAAGTGAGCACTTATCGGTAATCAGGATTCTGGTGATCGAAGCGGCAGCCAGCCTTCCATTGCGACCTTTGGTTGCCATGGGCTGGTATGCCGCCTGCATCCTTGAGAATGCGTGCCATGTGCATGAGATTCCACGTCATGAACGTCGCGTTGCGCTGCGTGAATTCGTTGTCGTAGCCAGCTCCATCATCGCCGTATGAGGGACCAGGACCGGCCTCACCGACCCAGGCCGCATCGGCCTGCGGCGGGATTGTGAAGCCCAGATGCGCAAGGGCATAAAGCACGGTCATCGCGCAGTGCTTGGCCCCGTCTTCGTTACCCGTTACCACGCACCCACCGACACGGCCGTAGTAGGCATATTGGCCCTGGTCGTTGAGTTCCCCCGAGTAACCGTAGAGCCGCTCGATAACGAGACGGCATACCGACGACACGTCCCCCAGCCAGATCGGGGTACCAATTACGACGATGTCCGATGCCATCACCTTCTCCTGAAGCGCCGGCCAGTCGTCGCGCGCCCACCCATGCTCGGTCATGTCGGGATACACGCCATAAGCGATATGATGTCCCGTCACGCGAATGAGATCGGTCGCAACTCCATTGCGTTCCATGATCTGCATGGACGTGCGCATCAGGTCCGCGGTATGCGAGGTCTCGCTCGGAACCTTGAGTGTCGTATTCAGGAATATGGCCTTCAGGTCATCGTAAGCTGCCGGAGCATCGGCACATGTCGCCTCGGCCTTGGGATGAAGTTTCATTGCTGCACCTCCGGGCATCCGCTTCAGTCTTGTGACGACTAAACGCGCCCGCTACAGCAGTTGTTTCGCTCATTATCGGATTTTCAGGTGCGCGCTGCGTGCCTCTAAAGCCCGACGTCAGGCGGCGACGACTATGGCAAGCAGGCTGATGCCGCCAATAAGAAACAGGCTCGCCGCCCGAAGCATATCGAGGTTGAACCAGCTTCGCGAAATGAACCCATCCGCAGCCGTTCATACGTCACACATGCCATGAGGGCGCCGCCGATGACC
>CAZDNY010000134.1:0-7864 GCA_964506885.1 uncultured Hyphomicrobiaceae bacterium
GCAGGACACGGCCCTGCATGCGGGCTTCATCGAAGGGCGTGTTCTTGGAGCGCGATTTCAACAGGTCCTTGTTGACCACCCAAGGCTCGTCGGGATCGAACAGCACGAGGTCGGCGGGCGCGCCCTTGTCGAGGCGGCCAGCCTCCAGCCCTAACAGCTTCGCCGGGTTGATTGTGAGAGCCTTCAACAGTCTGAGAAGCGTGATGTCGCCGTTGTGGACGAGGCGCAGTCCGGCAGACAGGAGCGTTTCCAGGCCGACGGCGCCGTCGGCGGCTTCGGCAAACGGCCGGCGCTTGACGTCGGCATCCTGCGGATCGTGGCTCGAAACGATGATATCAATGTCGCCGTCGGCAACGCCGCGCACCATGGCCTGACGGTCCTCTTCGGCGCGCAAGGGCGGACGCACCTTGAAGAAGGTGCGGTAGGAACCGATGTCGTTCTCGTTGAGCGTAAGGTGGTTGATGGAGACGCCGGCAGTGACCTTGAGCCCGCGGGCCTTGGCCTTGCGGATGACGTCGAGGCTTTCGGCACAGGTGATGGTGGGGGCGTGATAGCGTGCACCGGTCATCTCGACGAGGCGCACATCGCGTTCCAGGATGATCGTTTCGGCATGCTTGGAGACGCCGGGCAGTCCCAGCCGCGTGGAGACTTCCGAGGAATTCATGGCGCCGTTCCTGGACAGAAACGGGTCCTCGGTGTGGTGGACGATGAGAGCCTGGAAGTCCTTGGCGTAGTTCAGGACGTTGCGCATCACGCGCGTGTTGGCAACGGAGGTCTTACCGTTGGCGAACGCGATCGCTCCGGCGCGCTTCAACAGGCCGATCTCGGTGATTTCTTCACCGGCCAGCCCCTTGGTCATTGCGGCCATCGTGGCGATGTGGACGACTGCGTTATCGCGGGCGCGGCGCTGGATGAAGTCGACGAGCGCCACCTGGTCGATCACGGGATTGGTGTCGGGCATGACCACGATGGTGGTAACGCCGCCAGCGGCAGCGGCATGCGAGGCGGTCTTGAGCGTCTCGCGATGTTCGGCGCCGGGCTCGCCGACGAACACCTGCGCGTCGATGAGGCCGGGTGACAGAATGCAGCCGCGGCAGTCGATGACTTCGGCCGCGTCGGGCGCGTTGCGGCGCAGATGCGGGCCGACATCGAAGATCACGCCATCCTTCATGGCAAGCCCGCCGGGCTCGTCGCGGCCCGAGGCCGGGTCGATGATGCGTGCGTTGATGAAGACGGTGGCGCCGGTATCCGCGGCAGATGCGGCGGGCTTGCGCTTTGCTGTGGATCTGGAGGATGCGTTGGCCATGGCGTGCGTCCTCATTCGTCGGGAAGGTTGCCGGCCAGTGCCTCGAGCACGGCCATGCGGACGGCGACGCCCATCTCGACCTGCTCACGGATGACGGAGCGGGAATGATCGGCAACGGTGGATGCGATCTCGACACCGCGGTTCATGGGGCCGGGGTGCATGATCAGCGCGTCGGGCTTGGCGCGGGCCAGTTTCTCGTGGTCGAGGCCGAAGAAGTGGAAATATTCGCGCGTGGAGGGGACGAAGGAGCCTTCCATACGTTCGCGCTGCAATCGCAGCATCATGACGACGTCGGCGTCGGCGATGCCGGCCAGCATGTCGGTGAAGACCTCCGCGCCGAGGCGGTCGGAACCCGCGGGCAGCAGCGTCGAGGGGGCGACGATGCGGACGTTTGCGCCGAGCGTGTTCAAGACGTTGATGTTGGAGCGGGCGACGCGCGAGTGCAGGATGTCGCCGCAGATGGCAACCGTCAGACCGCCGATGCGGCCCTTTGCACGGCGGATGGTGAGCGCATCGAGCAGCGCCTGGGTCGGGTGCTGGTGGGCGCCGTCACCGGCGTTGACGACGGAGCAGTCGACCTTCTGGGAGAGCAGTTCGACGGCGCCGGCGGCGTGATGACGGACGACGATGATGTCGGGCGTCATGGCGTTCAAGGTGACGGCAGTGTCGATCAGCGTCTCGCCCTTCTGCACCGATGAGGTCGACACGTTCATGTTGAGCACGTCCGCGCCCAATCGCTTGGCGGCCATTTCGAAGGACGCCTGGGTGCGGGTCGAGGCCTCGAAGAACAGATTTATGAGGGAGCGGCCGCTCAGGATGTCGCGTTTGGCGAGGCGGGCGCGGTTGGCCTCGGCGAGATCATCGGCAATGTCGAGAAGAAACGTAATCTCCGGCGCCGTGAGCTGCTCGCACGAGAGCAGGTGGCGGTGCGGGAAGCGCCTTGGCTGTTTTCCGGATGCTGTCATTAAAGCCGCTTCTATAGGGGGAGTCCGCGGCCTCGGCAAGTCTCAAGGGCAGGCGGCGTTACCCGGTCTGGCGGCTGGCGGTGACATCGTGTCGCGGCAGCGGTTGCCGTCCGGCTCGTAGCAGCCGTAAAAGCTGGCCTTCGGGTTTGTGTGCCCGCGGATCAGGCACAGCCCGGAGGCGGGACTGCCATACCCATCCCGCCGTCCGACTTTCGGTCCGCTTCCGTTATTCGACCTTGGGCTGTTCCTGTGCCTGCGACAGTTCCTCGACCATCTTCTCGAGGCTCTTGACGAAGCTTTCACGATCACGCTGCGGCAGCGTGGAGAGGAGGCGGTCGTCGGTCAGGCTGACTGCGGGACCGGCCTCGCGCATGGTTGCCGTGCCTTTGTCACTCAGGCGAAGCGCGTACATGCGCGCGTCGTGGCGGGTGCGCTTGCGCATCACCAGTCCGCGATCCACGAGCCGGCGGACGATATCGGCCAGAGTCGAGCGGTCGATGCCCGTCATTTCAACGAGCTGGGTCTGGCTCGGCTCGTTAGCGAGAGAAATAGCGCGAAGCACCTCGTACTGGCGTGGTGTCAGATCGCTGGCGCCAATATTCACCGTGAAGAGTTCATCGGCGATCTGGCCGGCACGATGGAGTAGGTGGAGCGCTGAGGATGAGGTCTTTTCAATTTTTGTCATTAGATTTGTCGCGTCCTTAAGGGTCTGGAATGTCCGAATCCGATCAGCGAGGGACTGTGACGCGTGCGGTATGACGCACACTGCCCGCTAATTCTGCCGCTTATTCTTGCGTCGCCAATTCCGCCATCGGAAAACTATGATCTACATCGTTTAGATACAAGTGTCTTGACAGTTCGACACGAAATTTTGACTCTAGGCGCAAATTCCGCTGCATTATCGAGGCATGAGATTTACGTACGTCTGCGGACCAAATGGATCCGCGGAGACAGTGCTCAGTTCGGTGCGATCAGACAAAATATCTCGGTGAAAATGTTGCGTTCCGAGCCCATGATGAGGGTGGCTCCTGCCATCGCTCTTGCAAGATATTTCGAAGTTCACAAGCTGGACTTCGGGTCGGTTGCGCGCGCCTGCAACTTTCCGCTCGACAGTCTTAGTGATCCGATGCGCAGCGTGCCGGCTCGCACGATGGCGAACTTGTTCGTGACGGCGACGCAAACTGTCAAGGACTGCGCCTTTCCCATCAAGCTCGCCGAGGAGTCCGACGCGGGCAATTCGGGCTTGCTTGGCCACCTCGCCCTTTCGGCGCCGACTGTGCGCGCGTTTCTGGAGTGCCTGGCAGGATATATCCCGATCCTCGCAACAGGTTGCGAGGTCGGCTACACCGAAGTGCATGGCAAGGGGCATCTGTTCTGGCGTTCCCCCATCGACTTCGATGTGCCGACCAAGCCCTTCAATCTGTATATCGTGGCAAGCTTGGTGTACCGGATCCGAGTCGCCGCGGGTGAGAACTGGGTGCCGTTGGCTGTCACCTTCGAGCACAAGGCGCCCGATACGGCGGCCAGGGAACTCGCGGTGTTCGGGCCACGCGTGACATTCAATGCCGAGCAGACCAGCATAACGCTGGATGCGGCGACGCTGAGCAAGCCGATGCCGTCGGCGAACGAAGAGCTTTTTGCCATCCACAAGCACCACGCCGCACTGCTGTTGCGCGAGGTGATGGGCGAGCAGGACCTGGAGACGCGGGTGCGCGAAGCAATCGGTTCGAGGTTGACGCGCGAGACGCCGACGCTGGACGTGGTTGCCCACGACCTTGGAATGTCGTCGCGGGCAATGCAGCGGCAGTTGGAGCGGATCGGACTGTCGTATGAGAGAATGCTGGATGACACGCGGTGCGCCATCGCCGAGCGTCTCCTGCGTGAGACGGACCGGCCGTTGATCCAGGTCGCGCACGAAGTGGGCTATGGCTCGCAAAGCACGTTCACGCGGGCGGTGCGACGCTGGCTCGATGCCTCGCCGCGCGCCTACCGGCAAAGATTTCGCGACGTCGGTCCTGGACCGCACACGCGACCTCGGGCAGTGCCGGGCGTACCTATGTCAAACGGTGATTGACGGCATCGCGCGGCTGCATGAAGCAAACCGGACCGTGCATTGAGAATGCGTCAGCGAACGGTGAAGTGAGTCTTGTTGGAGGCCCAGCACTGAAGGCTTCGAACATGTGGCCAGGGTCAGGCCGGGAGATCACTCGTGCCGGGGGCGGCCTGCGAAATGATCTGGGTTGCGCGCGAGATGTATTCGCGGCGAATGAGAATGGCAAACACGAGTGTCATCGCCAGGATGAAGAGCAGCGGGTGGAACAGCCAGGCGATTGCGGCAAAGGCGTAATAGAATGAACGCAAACCGCTGTTGGCGTGCTGGCCGACAAGGTCGAGCAGGCGCGCGGTATAGTCGCCATGCCTGCGGCGGATTTCGACGTCGGCGTCATCGGTCGATGGCGGCATGGCACCGAACATGATCGCTGAATAATGCGACAGGCGGAATGCCCAGGCGAACTTGAAGAACGCATAGATCAGGATCGAGATCAGGAACAGGATCTTGATTTCCCATAAGGCGGGTGTCGTCTCAGACACCATCGGCAATCGCTCCAGCATGTGGCGGGCGGCATCGCCCGAGCCCATCACGGCGGCGAGGCCGCCGATGCCCAAGACGCTGGTGGAGGCAAAGAAGGCATTCGACTGGCTGAGGCTTGCCAGCAGGATGGCGTCGAAGTGACGCTGATCTCGATCGACCATGTGGGCGAGCCAGGCACGGCGATGTCGCGCGACGGCCGCCGACAGGCTGGTGGCGGCAAAACGGCTGCGCGTCGTGATCAGTTCGAAGGCAAACAACAGCAGCACGAACCAGATCAGGGCGGCGATGTCGAGCGGGGCGAGCGGCACGCGATCAGTCTCCCCACGAGGTGTGGCGCATGCGGTCGAGCGCGCCTTGCAGGATCAGGGTTGCCGCGAGCTTGTCGATGACTTCCGAGCGGCGCTTGCGGCTCGTGTCGGCCTCGATCAGCATGCGCTCGGCGGCGGCGGTCGTGAGGCGCTCGTCCCACAGCAGGATGGGCAAGGGTGTAAGGCCGTTGAGATTGCGTGCCAGGGCACGGGTTGCCTGCGCGCGCGGGCCTTCCGATCCGTCGAGGTTGGCGGGCAGGCCGAGGACCAGCCCACAGACCTGATGGGTCTCGATCAAAGACAGCAGGCGGGCGGCGTCGGCCTTGAATTTCGTGCGACGGATCGTTTCCAGGGCCGAAGCAATGGTGCGGGTCAGGTCGGAGAGGGCGAGACCGAGCGTCTTGGTGCCGGCATCGATGCCGATCAGGCGGCCGGTTGCGGGCAGGGCTGCGGCGAATGCGGCAACGTCGGCAGTCGTCGTGCCGGCGGCTGGCGATGCCTGCGGGGCGGCGGACGCGGTGGGCTGTGGCGGCGTCGTCGGCATCTGAAGGGATTGACCTATGGTGCTCAGCGCCTTGTGCGGCGCGGTGCGGGATCACAAGCAGACCGACCGGCGAGAGTGCCGGGTGGTGCTGGACGTCAGGTGTCTCTTATACTGCCTGCCGATCGCATTCCAGACATTCGGAAAGGCCTCATGCGCATGAAAATCACCTGGCTTGGACATTCCGCTTTTCGTGTCGAGACGGGAAGCGCCATCGTATTGATCGATCCGTTCCTGAAGGGCAATGCCACGTTCGAGGCGTCGGGGACGGTCTGGGACGAAGCCGTGAAGGGCGCTACGCACGTGGTTGTCACGCATGGCCATGGCGATCACGTCGGCGATACGGTCGAGATCGCGAAAAAGACCGGTGCCAAGGTGGTGACGAACTACGACTTGTGCATGTGGCTCGCCAAGCAGGGGGTCAGCGCGTTCGATCCGATGAACACGGGCGGGACGACGGACCAGGGCGACTTTTCCGTGACGCTGGTCAGGGCAGATCATTCCGCGGCGCTGGTGGAGATGGATGTCGGTTTCCCGCTGGGCAACGCCAACGGCGTGGTGCTGACGCCCAAGGATGGCCCCACCGTGCTGCACATGGGCGACACGGACGTGTTCTCGGACATGGCGCTCATCAACGAGCTGTGGTCGCCTCAGATCGGGATCGTGCCGATCGGCGACCGGTTCACGATGGGGGCGCGGACGGCGGCCTTCGCGTGCAAGAACTACTTCAAGTTCAAGACGGTCATTCCCTGCCACTACGGTACATTCCCGATCATAGCGCCCAATGCCGATGCATTCGTCGCGGAGATGTCCGGCCAGAATGTCTTGGTGCCGCAAGTGGGCGCTGCTTTCGAAGCCTGAGGCGGGTATCGGGCCTTGCGGCTGGTCGGACCGCTGTCGTTGGAGCCATCCAAAGGCCGTCTTCGCGCCGTGGCGGCGCGGTTGCGCGGGCTGGGCTTCGTCGCTATGAGAGCGGGCGGGCCTGCCGCAAAGCGTCGCGTCTGAGCGCTTGCGGGGAGCCTGCTGCCGCCTTTTTTCGTTCACTTCCGTGCGAGGGATCATGCACGTCGACGAGACGACCGTCCGGCGCATCGCGCGTCTGGCCAGGATCAAGATAACCGACGAGGAAGCCAAGGGCCTGGAAAAGGAGCTGTCTGGCATTCTCGACTGGGTCGAGCAGCTCGGTCAGGTCGATACGCAAGCGGTCGAGCCGATGACGCGGGTCGTCGCCCAGGAACTCAAGATGCGCGAGGACGAGGTGACCGATGGCGCCAAGGCCGACGACATCGTCGCCAATGCGCCGATGAGCGAGGATCATTTCTTCGTCGTGCCAAAGGTCGTGGAATAGGGGTTGCGGCTGCGCCACGCGGTAAGGCGCGCCGGCAAGTCCAAGGGGAAGACGCAAACGTGACCGATTTGACGAAACTGACACTCGCGCAGGCGCGGGCGGGACTAGAGAAGAAGGACTTCTCGGCAGTCGAGCTGACCCAGTCGCATCTGGATGCCATCGCGAAGGCCAACAGCGCCCTTAACGCCTATGTCCTGGTCACGGGGGACCATGCCCTTGCCCAGGCCAAAGCCAGCGACGAACGCCTTGCGAAGGGTGAGGCGCGCGCGCTCGAGGGGCTGCCGGTCGGGCACAAGGATCTGTTCTGCACCAACGGAATCCGTACGACGGCCTGTTCCAAGATCCTCGACGATTTCAAGCCCCGCTACGAATCCACCGTCGGGCAGAATCTCTGGGATGCCGGAGCGGTGATGCTCGGCAAGCTCAACAACGACGAGTTCGCGATGGGCTCATCGAACGAGACGAGCGCGTTCGGCAACGTCGTCTCACCGTGGCGGCGCAGGGGCGCGGACGGGAAAGAGACGACTGACAAGCTGGTGCCGGGCGGGTCGTCGGGTGGCTCTTCTGCGGCGGTGGCGGCGAGCTTGTGCCTGGCCGCAACAGCGACGGACACGGGTGGTTCGATCCGCCAGCCTGCGGCGCTCACCGGGACGGTCGGAATCAAGCCGACCTACGGGCGCTGCTCGCGCTGGGGCATCGTGGCCTTCGCCTCCTCGCTCGATCAGGCCGGGCCGATCGCGCGTACCGCCGAGGATGCCGCGATGATGCTTGGCGTGATGGCGAGCCACGATCCAAAGGACACC
>CAZDNY010000135.1:0-7858 GCA_964506885.1 uncultured Hyphomicrobiaceae bacterium
GGAGGCCTACGAATATGCCGTGGGTGTCATGGTCCAGAACATGCTCTACCGCGATGCAGAGGAGGGCATCGGCGCATTCCTGGAAAAGCGCAAGCCCGAATGGAAGGGCTGCTGATATCCGGCGGCGTGACGGACAAGTCGGCCTGGCGGGATCAAATAGCCGCTAGTGTCCCTTATGTCTGCGAAGTTCGCTCAGGTGGTTGCAGCCGTGGGGAGGCGAACTTCTCAATAATCACACGAGCCGCAAGCGCCACCGCTCGAGCCCGCAGTGTGGAAACGGATATGTATACATTCCTCATCGAGCGCCGGCGTGTGTTGGCGGCTTATCTCTCGGCTCTTGCCGTGATTGCGATTCCAGGGGCGCTCCCCGCGCACGCCCAGCACTTCTTCGAGACGCCGCGCCAGTTCATTGTCGACAAGCCCTGCACGGCCTACCGCTCGTTCAAGCGGCTGACAGATCCACAGCCACTCGTTGTCGGCCAGTCCTACGTGGCGCGCGGAGTAAACCGGCCTGACGCCCCGACGCACGTTTTCTTACGCATTGGCCGCGTCGAACGTTGGGTGGCGTTGTCGTGCGGGCGCTATGCAGACGCGGCCGCTGCAGATCATTCCGTGGCGCCGTCGGTTTCCGGATCGGCGTCCGATCCTGCCCCAAGCGCCGCCGCGGACCAGTGCCTGCCGTTTTTCGATTTCGACAACAACCCGGTGAACATAGGATTTGGCGGCCGGGTCGATATCACGCCGCCGCCGCCCACGCTCGACGCCTTCGATTTCGCGATCAACGAGACATGCGGTGCTCCGGGAAAACAGGTTGGCGAAGCCGAATTCAAGGCCTTGTTCCTGGCCCATCCCGACGTGCTCGCCCGCTTGCAGGCCTTCACCTCGGATCGCGTTTTTGCAGATCGTCCGCCACAAACCGATGCTGCGGCCTACCTCGATCAGCTCGCCGAAGCGTGGCTGTCCATCAAGGCCTTCGACCACATCATGTGTGGGGAGCCGGGCACCGGGCGCAACACCATCGGCGGGCTTCACTTCCATGGCCGCTATCTGCAACTTCAGGCATCGCGCCAGGCCTGCCGCATGCCCAACTACCGCCAGAACGAGGCCGTACCCGGCGTGCTCTACACCTTCGGCGTCGTCATGCGTACGCCAGGCGGCGGGCTCGCCCGGCACGCGACGAAAGGATACGGACTGACCTTGTCGGGTGAAGACCTGTTCAAGGTCATCACGCGCGGTTTCGCCGAAAACCCCACGACGAGCACGTCGAGCAGCGCCTGCCTGCTGGCCGTCGAAGATGACGGTCGCTCGTTCACCGCCGTGTTCGTGCGCAGGCGCACCGGTATTCGCACGTTCTATCCAGATGGGACGCCGTCGAAGCGCGATCCGGCATGTGCACACCCGATCAAGCTCCAGGAAAAGGAATTGGCCCGTGACGCTGAGCCCCGCTGAAAGCCTCCCGCAGCGCCTGTCCCTGGTTACGCTCGGCGTTGCCGACGTTCCCCGCGCCCGCACCTTTTACGAGCGCCTCGGCTTCAAGGCAGCGCCTTTCGAAAGCGACGAGGTTGCCTTCTTCGAAATGAGCAATGGCGTCCTGCTCGGACTTTACGGACGGGCACCGTTGGCCGAAGACGCCAACGTGTCGCATGAGGGCTCGGGCTTCCGCGCGGTGACGTGTGCCCTCAATCTGGATAGCGAAGCAGCGGTCGATGCGGCCTTGGTGTTTGCGCAAACCTGCGGTGCGCGCATCACGCAGCCGGCGCGCAAGGTGTTCTGGGGTGGCTATTCCGGCTATTTCGCCGATCCCGACGGCCATTTGTGGGAAGTCGCCTTCAACCCCATATTCCCCGTGGACGCCGACGGGCGTGTCAAGATTCCCGGACACGGCGGCGAGGAGGGTGCATGAACCACGATAGCTACAGCGACGCCTACATCGCGGAGATTCTCCGCGAGGTGAAAAGCTTCGCCCTCATCGGAGCAAGCGCGAATTCGGCGCGCCCCAGTTTCTTTGTCACCCGCTACCTGCTTTCGAAGGGCTACATCGTCCATCCGGTCAACCCCGGGCACGCCGGTGGAGAGATTCTCGGCCAGAAGGTCTACGCTTCGCTCGCCGAGGTGCCGGCGCCCGTCGACGTCGTCGATATCTTCCGCAATGCGAAAGCCGCTGGCGAAATCACCCGCGCCGCCATCCGGCTCAAGGACAAGCTGGCCATCAAGGTCGTGTGGATGCAACTTGGCGTGCGCAATGATGAAGCGGCCGCCGAGGCGGAGTCCGCGGGACTGAAGGTGGTCATGAACCGTTGCCCGAAGATCGAGTATGGCCGTCTGTCGGGCGAGATCGGCTGGGCTGGCGTCAATCCAGGCACCATTTCCAGTCAAAGGCCGCAGCTCGGCGCAGTCGGTGTGCAAAACCACGTGCTGTCGCCCAAACGCACGAGTTGATCGGTCAGATGGCGCATCACGAGACCGACGCTTCCCTGCGCTTCGGCCGATCACGCCAGGGGAACGACATCACCCAGAGCATGAACGGCAGCCAGTAGACCAGCAGATAGAGGTGCGTCCAGGTCAGTCCGCCAGGCGGGCGCGGCAGATAGAGGACGACGGCCAGCAGCGTCATGGCGAAGGCCCATGCCTGCGGCGCCAGCACCAGCAGCGCGGTGAGGAACCCGAAATACCATGGGTAGTGCGGCGAGGTGAGAAACACGAAGGCGCCGCCCAGGAGCAGCAGGTGATCGAAGCGGATCTCCCCGGCGCGCCGGGCGAGCAGTGCGTGGATCGCCAGTCCCCCGAGCAGCACCAGCGCCACCGAGACATAAATCTGCGCCGACGGATCGGCCAGGCCGAAGTCGCGCAGCAGCCACACCGGGTGGAAGCCCCAGCCCGCGCCGTAGCCCTCGTTGTCGAGATGGCTGCCGAGAAACCCGAACACGCCCAGGCCCGCTTCTCTGATGAAAGGGAGATAGAAAAGGGCGGTCACGGCAACGAACGCCGCGGGCATCCGCCAATCCCATCTTCGCCATAGCGCCGGCAGCAGAACGGCTGGAAAATACTTGATCAGTACCGCCGCGGCCATGATGGCGCCGCTGGCCGCCTGACGTCCGCGCACGGCCGCGAGCAGACCGAAAACGATGGCGGTCGTTGCGGCAGCATCGATGTGGCTTTGTGCCACGAACTCCCAGATCGGGATTGGATGCCACGCATAGATGAGCACGCGCTCGCGCGCCTGGCCAAGAGCGCCGAGCAGGGCAATCAGCCCCGCGATCGTCGCCAGATCAAGCAGAGCCATGGCGATACGGACACCCGCGAGGCCACCTCCGAACAGGTCGGCCGCCCGAAACACCATTTGAGCCGCAGGCGGATAGATCGTGACCGCACGCTCTTTCTGGTTGATGTTGGGATAGATCGTCGTATCGCGCAGGTGTGCAAGGCGCGGGTCTGCGGGAACGTAGAGGTAGGGATTGATCCCGGCAGCCTGCACGCGACCGTCCCAGACATAGCGGTAGGCGTCCGTCGACAGGTTCGGCTCGGGCGTCAGCGCCAGCCCGCGCATGACCATGGCCGCGACAAGGATGACAGCGAGATCGTGCCGGCGGGCGGGCCGCCTCAGGACGATCTCGACCCCCGCAATGTAGAAGGCACCCGAGGCCAGGACGATCGATACATACCGGGAGAGTGCAGTCTGCTCCACCGCGACCGCGGCATGGGCCGCAAGGACTACTCCGGCCGTTCCGGCCAGAACCAGGCCTGCACGAATCGTGTGCGCACTGCCTGTTGGCCGGTCACTCATGCAGATCCACGAACTGGGTTAACCCTCATTGCCCCGCCTCGAAGATGCCGAGCGGCCGGACGGGCGCGAGCAACTATGTCGCAGGTTGAACCAAATTCTTTCATGGCGCGTTCATGTACCGGGTCGTACTCGTGGCGTCCGGTGGACACCTTGCTGATCGTGAGGTTTTACCTGCCACGGATTGGCCCTCGAAATGCCCCATTGGTCGGCCCAGTTTAAGGTCAGCCGGACGATGGGGGTAGAGGTTCGTTCGGTCGGGCATCGCTCACTCAGGTGGGTTGATTTCATGTCTCGCAGTAAGGTCGTGTGGCAAGCGTTAGGGTCCTACCATCAAAAAGGGCTCTTTACGTCATGGCACGAATGCGAGCATAAATCGGCCGTGGTCTCTTCTGGAGCAACCAATGAAGTCGAATGTGGTCACATCTGTTGAATTGAAGATCGACTGGTCGGCACAAACGATCCTGCCAATCGAATTCCGTGGTCGGGAAGTCATGCTCGACGCACGCGCCTATCAGGGCGTCGAGCCGCACGTGCAGGCCCTCGCTCTCATTCACCGTTCGAAGGATACCGCCAACGACGAAATCCCGATCGTGCGGGTCCATTCCGGCTGCGTGACCGGCGACATTTTCCACTCGCTCAAGTGCGACTGCTATGCGCAGTTGCAGGCCGCGCTGGATCGGATCACCTCGACGCCCGTCGGTGTGCTGATCTATCTTCCCTACCACGAGGGCCGCGGCATCGGGTTGGTGAACAAGATTCGCGCGTATGCCCTCCAGGATCAGGGGCTCGATACGGTTGATGCCAACATCGAGATCGGCGCTCCGATCGATGCACGCGAGTACGACCTGGCCGCCCACATCCTGTTCGATCTGGGCATGCCGGAAGTTCGGCTGCTGTCGAACAACCCGGCGAAAGTCGAGGCGTTGCGCGCGGAAGGCATCAAGGTCGCAGAGCAGGTCCCGGTTCATACCGAGCCGAGCCTCTACAACAAGCGCTATCTCGAGACCAAGCGCGTGCGCATGGCGCACAAGCTTTGAGCTGACTGCGCGCGATCGCGCTCATGGACAACAGCAAGCCGCCGCCTTGATATGAGGCGGCGGTTTTTCTTGTTGGCAAGGTTCACAAGAGCCCGGTGCGCAGGCGCTCAGCCGGTGGCGCCAATGCCGGATGGGACCGCGCCAATGGGCTTCACGATGGCGTCGGGTCGACCGGAGCCGTGAAGCCGCCCTGCTCGACCATGCGCGCAAACAGTCCACCTGCGCGGGCCAACTCGCTGAAACGTCCGCGCTCCACGATCCGTCCCTGGTCCAGAACGAGGATCTCGTCGGCGTCCGCCACGGTCGACAGACGGTGCGCGATAATGAAGGTCGTGCGGTTCTTGCGCAATGCATCGAGCGCACGCTTGATGCGCGCCTCGGTTTCCGCATCCAGGGCACTCGTGGCCTCGTCGAGGATCAGAACGGGCGAGTCCTTGAGGATCGCACGCGCGAGCGCGATGCGCTGACGCTCGCCTCCCGATAAGGCCGCGCCCCGCTCGCCGATCTGCGTGGCATAACCGTCAGGCTTGCGCATGATGAAGTCGTGCGCTTCGGCAAGCCGCGCCGCTGCTTCGACATCGCCATCACTGGCGCCCGGCCGGCCGACCCTGATGTTTTCGGCAATCGAGCGGTTGAACAGCCCCGCATCCTGGAACACGACCGCGATGTTGGTACGCAAGGTATGCTGCGTCACATCCGCGATGTCATGGCCGTCGATCAGGATGCGGCCGGCATCGGGTGCCCGCAGCCGCTGCAGCAGCGCCATCGTCGTCGATTTGCCCGAGCCGGTAGGCCCGACGAGGGCGATCGTCTCACCCTGACGCGCCCGCAACGACAACTCGCTGACGCCCTGCGCGCTCCCCGGAAACACGAATGAGACGCTTTCGTAGGCGACCTCGCCCTTGACGTTGTCCAATTCGACGGCGCCAGGCTTGTCGGCAATCGCCGGCTTCTCGTCGACCAGCGCGAAGTACCGGTCGAGTGCCGGCGCGGCCTGCTGCACCCGCACCACGAAACTCGAGATCTGGTCGAGCTTGCCGATCAGGAGATTGGCGAAGGCGACGAAGCTGACGATCTCGCCGACCGTGAGTTCTCCCCTCACAGCAAGCAGCGCGCCGATGGCGAAGATTGCGACCATGGCGACCGTCGCCGCAGCCTTTTGCAGGATGGTCAGGATGCCCCACCAAGTCAGCACCGGGTATTGCGCATTGAGCAGGTTGCCCATCACGGCCTTCAGCGCCTCGCTCTCCGCCGCAAGCCGCGTGTAGCTCTGCACCACCGTCACATTGCCCAGGACGTCGACGACACGACCCGTGACATCGCTGTGGTAGCCCTCGACCTTCATCTGGTCGGAGCGCGTGCGCTTGACCACATAGAGGTTCAGCAACGTGTAGATGATCGCCAGGGCGACCAGGATCGCCGTCATGCGCGCATCGATGCTGAGTGCTGTCGGGATCAGGAAGAGGACACCGGCGACCGCCGTCATCTGCTCGCGCATCGCACCCAGCCACACCCAGAACAGTTCGTCTGTGCCTCTGAGGATCGTGTTGGTGACCGCACCGGTACCGCGCTCGGTATGATAGCCCACCGGCAGCGCGATCGCCCGGTCGAAGGCCTCTGCCATTGCGGCCAGTCGGCGGCGATGGGCGAGCCTGTCTGCATAAATCGCTACAACGACGCCGGCCAGAATGCCGGCAAGACCCAGAATGGCCCACAGGCCGATCAGGCCGAATGCCGTCTTGTTACCCGACAGCGCATCGACCACCCAGCCGAACAGCACCGGCTCGGCCAGTTGCACGGCCGCAAGCGCAACCGAGGCCAGCGCGAGCGCCACGGCAAGCAGGCGTTCGCTCGAGAGCATCGCGAGGGCGCGCTGGTAGAGGGCGAGGATATCGAGTTTCACGGGGTGCGTTCGGCTTTCTTCGGCTGTCTTGTGTATCCTGCGTCACCGCTGGCGCCGCAATTGCGCGGCAGCATGGTGCGTCGGTCTGAGCGCCGATGTATCAGGTTTGCAAAGCCAGTGGCAGAGCTTCCTTGTGCGGTTCATCGGTCCTGGCGACGGAGCTGGCGCATGACGTCACGCAGCGCACCGCGAACGGGCGAGAACCTAAATCGGACAACATGGCGCCCCGGTGGCACGGCCACCGCCCTGAACAGGACATTGGCGCGCAGGAGACGTGCCGGCCGGCCATCGATCGTCGCTTCCCACCACGGGTGCCAAAGGTCGTTGAGGACCAGGAAGCCGCCGTCGGGCCCGTCCGCCTCGACGATTGTCTCGGTGTTGTGAGACGACAAGATCCGCGCCCGGCCGGGCCGCACCAGGGCGCCGGGCTGCTCGGGCGGATCCTCCAGCAGCACCACCTGCGTGAAATCCTCCTCGAGCCCGCCCTGCGACAATAGCGCCTCGAAATCCGCTCGCTTGGCGCCAGGCACGTAAAGGACCCGCGGTAAGGCACCGGGATTTTCATAGATCCACGCATCCCGGGTACGTGCGATCAAAGGCAGATCGCTGGTGGCCAGTGTCTTGTCGATGGCCTCGATTGGCGCCCCGGCGGCGATGTAGCGCAGGCCGAGAAGCTGCGCCAAAGGCGAGCGGTAGGAGGGGAACAGCGCAGTGAACTTGCGGTCGCCCGGGCTGCCCGCGCTGTCGCCGGCGCCAACCGCACGCGAATAGAGCGCCGATCGGACGGGATTGTAGCCAAGCGTGTTCTCCAGCCTGTGCGTCAGGCTGGCATTGGGCCAGTGGAAGCCCAACCCGATCAGTTCGACGCGGTCTCGTTGCGTCTCGCTTCGCGTTTCAGAGACCTTTTGCTGTAGCAGTGCGATTGTTTCGTTCGGCGTGTCGGGATCGAGCACGGCGTAATGCTCGGGCGGCAGCGCAGTCGCCCCGCCGGGACCATTGGAATAGGCGAGGTCTGCGACAGTGAAAACGATCACAACAAGTGCGGCGGCGACAGGCCGCAAAGGCTCCAGGCGTCGCGCCAGCCAGATGACGCCGGCCGCTGCCGCAACGATCGACAGCGCGATGAGATACGGC
>CAZDNY010000136.1:0-7775 GCA_964506885.1 uncultured Hyphomicrobiaceae bacterium
GCTCTTTTCCGAGCGCGCCACACTCGCCGGTCCCAACAGCGTCCGCCTGGAGGAATCGGGACAGCAGGTGAGCGCCGGCAGGATCCTTGTCGCAACCGGCGGCATCCCGTTCATCGATCCCGACCTGGACGGCAAGCAACACGTCATCACCTCCGACGAGGCGTTTCATCTGGAACAACTGCCAGAGCGGGTCGTGATTGTCGGCGGCGGCTATATCGCGGTCGAGTTCGCCGGCATCTTCAATGGCCTGGGCAGCGAGACGACCATCGTCTATCGCGGAGACAAGATCCTGCGCGGCTTCGATGACGACCTGCGCGATGCACTGACCGAGGCCTATCACGCGCGCGGCATTCGCATTCTGGAAGGCCACACGATCCCCAAGGTCGAAGAAGGCCCGGACGGCAAGCGCGTGCATCTGGACAACGGCACGGTACTCGATGCCGACGTGGTCATGTACGCAACGGGCCGCGTGCCCAACGTCAAGGGGCTGGGCCTAGCCGCGCTGGACATCGAGTGCGGATGGAACGGTCATATCGTCATCGACGATGAGTTCCGCACCTCTGTGCCATCGGTCTATGCCGTCGGCGATGTCACCGACAAGCCGCAGTTGACCCCTGTCGCCATTCGCGACGGCCATGCTTTTGCCGATCGCGAATTCGGCGGCATGACGCGCGATATCGACTACGAGATGGTCCCCACCGCCGTCTTCTCCACGCCCGAGATCGGCACAGTCGGTCTGCCCGAGCATCTGGCCGCCGAACGCGCGCACGCACTCGATGTCTATGTCTCGCGCTTCCGCCCGATGCGCGCCACCCTTGCCGGCCGCGAGGAGCGCACCATGATGAAGCTCATCGTCGATCGCGAATCCCAGCGTGTCATCGGCTGCCACGTGTTAGGCACCGATGGCGGCGAGATGGTGCAGATGGCGGCAATAGCCAAGGGCATGGAGGCCAACAAGGCCGATTTCGACCGGACCATGGCGCTGCATCCCTCCGCCGCCGAGGAACTGGTCACGATGCGCGCCAAGCGGCCCGAGCCGACGGCATGAAGGCGATCTCGTGTGATGATTGAAAAGTCTGCAGACACCCGAGGACATGGCCGCGAGCGAACTTCTCAATCTGAATGACACGAGTTACTCCCTGTTTCTGGTGTCACTTGTGTCTGCGAAGCTCGCTTGGGCGGCTGCCATGGAGTGGAGGCGAACCCGCAAGACGGGACACTAGGACGCGCAATGCGGGTCGCCGGCGCGGCTGTTTGTCATAACGCCCCGAGTCGGTTGAAACACGCCGCCGCCCGGCCTAAACCCTCCCGCAGTACCAAATGCGCGGCGTGAGGCTGCGCCCAACAGGGTCACGGGGAAAACATGTCCAGGCTTGCCGGCAAAATCGCCGTCGTCACCGGCTCAGGTGGCGGCATCGGCCTGTCGATCGCCGAGGTGTTCGCCGCCGAAGGTGCGCACGTCTATATCGCCGACGTCGATGGTGAAGCGGCTGAGAAGGCGGCCAAGGCCATTCTAGCGCGCGGCCAGAATGCGACCGCGCTCGCCTGCGACGTCACCCGCGGCCAGGATGTGACCGCGCTGATCCGCACGCTCGAGACCAACCACGGCAAGGCCGACGTCATCGTCAACAACGCCGGTATCAACGTGCGCGCGGACTTCCGCCACCTGACCGACGAAGAATGGGTACGCCTGCGTGAGGTGAACCTCGATGGCGTCGTGCGGATCGCCCGTGACGCCTTCGGCCTGTTGAAGGCTTCAGGCAGCGGTTCGCTGATCAACGTCGCCTCCATCATGGGCCATCGCGGCTTGCGCCAGTTGGCGGCCTACTCCGCCACCAAGGGCGCCGTGGCCGCACTGACGCGTGCGATCGCCGTCGAGTACGCACCCTTCAACATTCGCGTCAACACGCTCTCGCCCGGTTTCGTCGAAACCGCACTGACCGAGCGTGTGCTGCGCAATCCCGCGATCCGCAAGGCGCTGCTCGACCAGACGCCGATGCGCCGCTTCGGCACCGGCGAAGACATCGCCCGCGCCGCGCTGTTCTTCGCCAGCGACGATTCCGTCTTCGTCACCGGCTCTGAGTTGATGGTCGACGGCGGCATGGCCGCGGGACTTTGAATGCCCGGGGATAACGCCCCTCGGTCCGAGCCCTGCCACGTTTGTGTCAATCCCGGTCGTTAATCCGGCGGACCAATGCCGAACCCGAAATTCCCTTCCGCAAGTTCAGCCTGAGCGAGGTGACGATGTGCGCTAAATCCACCCCCTGGACGGCCCTCTGCACGGTTCTGGCGATGGGCGCGGCTCTGTTCACCGTGACGGTGACACCCGCGCGCGCTGCGCCCGAAAGCTACGTCTTCGACAAGCAGCACACCGAAGTGCGGTTCAGCTGGGACCATCTGGGGCTGTCGCGCCAGTCGGGCCGCTTTCTCGATATCGCCGGCGAGGTCGTCTTCGATCCCGAGCAACCCGAAGCGAGCCGCATTGACGTGCGCATCCCGCTGACGAGCCTGACCACCGGCGTACCCGCCCTCGACGACGTTCTCCTGAAGACACCCGACTACCTCAACGTCGCCACTCATCCCGAGATCGTCTTCAAGAGCACGCAGATCGTGATGACGACGGCAAAGACAGCGAACGTCACGGGCGATTTGACCTTCAACGGTGTGACGCGACCGGCGACACTCTCGGTGGTCTGGAACTTTTCCGGCGAGCATCCGCTCTCCAAGATCAATCCTGTTTATGCCGGCATCTATGCTTCCGGATTTTCCGCGCGCACGCAGATACTGCGGTCCGATTTCGGCATCACCCGCTCGATACCGCTGGTCTCCGACGAGATCCGCATCACCATCGAAACCGAGCTGCACCGGCGCTGATCAAGGCCGGCCTGGTTAGAGGCCCGCCACAGTTTCCGCGATCAGCATGTCGACGACGCTCTGCATCGCGCGCTCGCGCGGCACGCCGTGCCCCAGTTGCTCTTCCAGCATGTTGAGCTGCCGGTCAGCGCCCGTTCCCCCAGAAACGATGTTGCGCGCGCGGCGCACCTCGTCGAGGCAGCCGATCTCGGCGGCATCCTCCGCCACCATCTCGATCAGTTCGTCGATGAGATCGGCGAACGGCACCAGCGAGCCCTTGCCGAAATCGAACAGCTTGTCGTCCACGCCGTAGCGCTGGGCCCGCCAGCGGTTCTCCTCGATCAGGAATGCTGGGTAGCTGCGCCAGCGCTGATTGCGCCCCTTGATGCGGTAGAGCACGCCCGCCACCGAGACATACAGCGCCGCGATCGTCAGCGCGTCCTCCATGCGCGGGCACACGTCCGTCACACGCAATTCCAGGGTGGGAAACCGCGCCGAGGGCCGCAGATCCCACCATACCTTGGTGGCATCCTCGATGACGCCCGCGCGCACCAGCACATCGACCGTGCGCTCGAATTCACCGAAGCTCTCGAAACGTTGCGGCAGGCCGGTGCGCGGCAGTTCGTGGAAGATCGACAGCCGGTAGCTCTTTAGCCCCGTATCCTCGCCCTCCCAGAACGGCGAGGATGTCGACAGCATCAGAAGGTGGGGCAGAAAATAGCGGATCTGGTTCATCAGATCGATGCGATCGTCGTCGTCTTCGATCGCCACGTGCACATGCATGCCGCAGATCGACAGCCGCCGGCCGATTCCGCCGAAGTCGCGCGCCAGCGCCTGGTAGCGTTCCTTCGGCGTCGTCTCCAGGTGCGCCTTCTTGGCGAACGGGTGGGTCGAGGCGGCAATCGGCGCCATGCCGAACTTGGCCGCCGTCTCGGCGATTGTGCCGCCGGGAGAGGTGCCGCGCAGATGCGCCAACTGCGTGCGGGCCTGCGCGAACGAGGAACACACCTGCGTGCCGATCTCGATCTGGCTGCGGAAGAATTCCGGCGCCACCTGCTTGCCCAGGACCTCCTCGCATGCGGCCATAAGGTCGGCCGGCGCGGCGGCGAGATCGCGGGTTTCCAGATCGACGAGGTGATATTCTTCTTCGATGCCGAAGGTGAAGGAAGGCGTGGTCATGCGCATGGCCGCTCGATTACCGTGGACACCGAGGCTGCCACAGCCAGCCCCGCTGCGTCAGCCCAAAACGACGCCTGCGGCAATTCCGGCGCGCGCCCGCCGTCATCCCACCATGACAACTCCGTCCCGCATCCCGGCAGCGCCGACCGGCCCGAAAATGCGCCGCCAGCACTGGCCACCCGCCAAGGGATGGCCTATAAGGCCGCTCGAATGGCATAATGGCCGATCGAAAAAGCCTTTTTGGGCGGATCGTCCGCCGGGGTGATTGCCCCGGGCGGGCGCATTTCCGTTCCTTTTCAGGAGTATAGCCCCATGGCGGCAACTTGGTCCCCCGACAGCTGGCGCGCAAAGCCGATCGTCCAGGTGCCGGACTATCCCGACCCAGCCGCGCTCGCGGAGGTCGAGGAAAAACTCGCGAGTTTTCCCCCACTGGTCTTCGCCGGCGAGGCGCGTGAGCTGAAGAAGGCGCTGGGCGAAGTGGCCCAGGGTCGCGGCTTCCTGCTGCAGGGCGGCGACTGTGCCGAGAGCTTCGCCGAGCACAAGGCCGACAACATCCGCGACTTCTTCCGCGTCTTCCTTCAGATGGCGGTCGTGCTGACGTATGCCGGCGGCTCGCCCGTAGTAAAGGTCGGCCGCATCGCCGGCCAGTTCGCCAAGCCGCGCTCGTCGCCGACCGAGAAGAAGGGCCTGCTCGAGCTGCCGAGCTACCGTGGCGATATCGTCAATGGATCGGAATTCGAGGTCGACGCACGCATTCCCGATCCGCGTCGTCAGCTGCAGGCCTATCGCCAGGCGGCCGCGACGCTCAACCTGCTGCGCGCCTTCGCCGGCGGCGGCTACGCGGACCTGGAGCGTGTCCACCAGTGGAACCTGGGATTCGTCAAGGACAGCCCGCAGGGGCACCGCTATCAGGAACTTGCCGACCGCATCTCCGAGACGCTGAACTTCATGCGCTCGTGCGGCATCACCTCGGAGAACACGCAGCAGCTGCGTTCGACGCGCTTTTACACCTCGCACGAGGCGCTGCTGCTCGGCTACGAGCAGGCGTTGACGCGTCTGGACTCCACCAGCGGTGATTACTACGCCACCTCCGGCCACATGCTCTGGATCGGCGACCGCACCCGCCAGCCCGATCATGCGCACATCGAGTTCGCGCGCGGCATCAAGAACCCGATCGGTCTGAAATGCGGCCCTTCGATCGACACCGACGGCTTGCTGCGGCTGATGGATATTCTCGATCCCAAGAACGAGCCGGGCCGCCTGACGCTGATCTGCCGCTTCGGCGCCGAGAAGGTGACGAGCCACCTGCCCAAGCTGGTGCGCGCGGTGCAGAAGGCGGGACGCCTGCCCGTGTGGTCGTGCGATCCCATGCACGGCAACACGATTTCGGCGGCCACCGGCTTCAAGACGCGGCCGTTCGATCGCATCTTGAAGGAAGTCGAGGTGTTCTTCGACGTCCTGCGCGCCGAGAACGCCCACGCCGGCGGTATCCATGTCGAGATGACCGGTCAGAACGTCACCGAGTGCACCGGTGGTGCCACCGCCATCTCCGAGACCGACCTGTCGGACCGCTACCACACGCACTGCGATCCCCGCCTCAACGCCGACCAGTCGCTGGAACTGGCGTTCCTGGTGGCTGAGCGCATGAAGGCCGAACGGCTGGCGCGCAACGAACCGCTTGCCGTCACAGCGACGGCATGATTGCTCTTTAAGCGGTAAATGTCGTGGCGGCGGACGCCCGTCCGCCGCCGTCGCATTTCGATACGCAGCAAGATGACCGGGGAGGGCATCATGCACGAGAGCAAACCAGCCAACGTCGCGGGCGACATACAACAATTCCTCGGCGGCGGCGGCGTCGCCGATACCGACCCGCAGGGCGCGGCAGCCAAACTCGAACCCGGCACCGCGCCTGAATGGCCGATGCCGGTCGACGTCTTTCTGACCGGCCCATACCTGCAGCGCGCCGACGTCGTGTTGACGCGCAAGAACCGCGACTTCCGCTCCTGGCTCATCCGCTTCGCCACCAAGGGCAGCTTCTCCCACGCCGCTCTCGTCTTCCTCGTCCCGCATCAGGAAAAGGGCTTCAACAACTCCTTTGTCATCGAAAGCGCATCCGGCGGCGTCGATCTCACCGCCTTCACCGACTACGTCAACGACCGCCGCTCGGTGATCGGCATCAAGCGCCTCGCCAAGCCCTGGTTCACCGACGAGGTGCAGTGCGACGTGCGCGGGCGCATGCTCAACATGATCAAGTCGAGCTACGATTATTCGACGATCTTCACGCTTGCCAAGGAGTTCCTGGCCGATCTCGCCTTCGGCGTCAAAAGCCGCATCTATGGGCCGAGCCGCGCCATCCGCACATCGCGCGAGCGCGAGATCAAGCCGCCCAACAAGTTCATCTGTTCCGGCCTCGTGCAGTTGGGCTTCATTCACACCCTGATGGATCTGGCCGGCGAAAAGCGCCTGCCTGCGCAGTTCCTCTCCGACCTCGTCTTCCGCGATGACCTGAAGACCTTCCTGCCCGAGGACTGGGACCAGTTCACCCAGGCCGAACAGGAGGAAATCCTCTACGACTTCGTCATCGGCTTTTCCGACCTCATGGAAGCCACCACGCCCGAGGATCTCGCCTCCACGCCGCAGCTTGAATGGGTCTACATCATCCGCCGCGGCAAGGTGTATCCCGTGCAGTCCGACGAACAGGTTCGCGAACTCCTCGCCTGGAAGCCGAAGAAGCGCCGCAAGCGGTGAGTGTGATCCCCCTCTTCCCGCGGGCGGAGAGAGGGCCGGGGTGAGGGGCGGCCGCAAACCGCAGCGCCGATCCTGGCCGGTCAACCTGACCCTCTCCTCTTTAAGATTGAGGAGCGCAGATCTCCCTTATGGTGCCCACGCCGCGCCCTCCGCTATCCTTCCTATCCCCCTATTGCACCCTCGCGCCACCCCGCATAGTCTCCGCGCCATGACACACATCACCTGCCGCCGGACCCCATGAAAATCGCGCTTGCCCAGTTGAACCCCACCGTCGGCGATCTGGACGGCAATGCCGCCAAGGTCGCGGCCGCGCGCGCCGAGGCCGCAACCCAGGGTGCCGATCTCATCGTCTTTCCCGAACTCTTCATCACCGGCTATCCGCCAGAGGACCTGGTGCTGAAGCCGGCGTTCCAGCAGGCTGCGCGCGCCCGCGTGCTCGAACTGGCGCAGAAGTTTAACGACGATGGCCCCGGCGTGCTGCTCGGCACGATCTGGGCCGAAGAGGGCAAGGTCTACAACGCCGTCGTGCTGATCGAGAAGGGCGAGGTCGCCGCCGTCCGCTACAAGGTCGACCTGCCCAACTACGGCGTCTTCGACGAAAAGCGCGTCTTCGCGACGGGTCCGCTGCCGGGGCCGATCCCCTTTCGCGGGATAAAGATCGGCGCGCCCATCTGCGAGGACATCTGGACCGACGAAGTGACCGAGTGCCTCGCTGAATGCGGTGCTGAAATACTGATCGTCCCCAACGGATCGCCGTTCGACTGGAAGAAGCGAGACGTGCGCCTGAACGTCACTGTCGCCCGCGTCACCGAGACCGGTTTGCCGCTCGTCTACGTCAATCAGGTCGGCGGCCAGGATGAACTGGTCTTCGACGGCGGCTCGTTCGTTCTCAACGCGGACCGGTCGATCGCCGTGCAACTGCCCGAGTGGCGCGACATGCTGGTGATGACCGAATGGACCAGGACAGCCGACGGCTGGGTCTGCTCTGAAGGCGA
>CAZDNY010000137.1:0-7741 GCA_964506885.1 uncultured Hyphomicrobiaceae bacterium
GCCTCTCTCGCGTGCCAGCGGTTCGAACTCGACGAGCAGTTGCGAGAACACCTCCGCGAGAGGGAACTCGACGATGTCGGGCTCCATGCGTCCCGCATCCATGCGCGAGATCTCGATCAGCGCGGAAAAGATCTCCTCGACCGCCGAAAGTGAGGCATCGACATTCACCGCCAGCCGGTGTTCGGGCTCAGGCAGGGTCCGCTCGCACAGGCTCGTCGCATAAAGTCGTGCCGCGTTGAGCGGTTGGAGTATGTCGTGACTGGCGGCTGCCAGGAACCGTGTCTTGTCGAGGTTGGCTTCGTCGGCTTTGGACTTGGCGACCGCCAGCGCCGCATTCACCTCGAGCAACTCCGCCGTGCGCTCCCGCACGCGCCGTTCCAGCGTTTCATTCGCGCGCGCCAGGGCATTTGCCGCAGCGACGCGGTCGGTGATGTCGGAGAATGTCGTCACGATTCCGCCTTGCGGCATCGAGCTGGTCCGGATCTCGATATGCCGCCGCCCCGACAGGATGCGCTCCTGGAATGTCTCCTTGCGCACCGCCAGCCGGTAGAGCCGGCTTTCGACCAGTTGATCGATATCTCCGGTGCCGAAATCGCCACGCTCGGCCAGCACCCGCAGGATTTTGTCGAGCGGCGCCCCGACCCGGCCGATCTCGGCTGGCAGCTCAAGAAGGTCGCGGAACTGCCGGTTCCAGCAGATGAGCCGCATGTCCTTGTCGAAGACGGACAGGCCGTGGCGCACCTGATCGAGTGCTGACTGCAGCAGATCGCGATTGTATTGCAGCGCCTCGGACGCATCGTCGAGCAGCTTCATTGCCGATTGGCTCGACATGCTGCCGCGCTTCAGCAGAAGTGACAGGACAAGGCGCGCCGAGGCCGATCCGACTGCGCTCGACAACAGGTGTTCAGAAAACCGCACCGCCTGGATGTCGGCTTCCGCATCGCGCGCCGAACTCATGTTGCGGCTGCCCATGAACTCGTTGAAGGAGCGTGCCGCTCGGTCGACGCCGACATAGCGCCCGACGGCATGTTCCAGGTCGCCCATCGTGATATTGGTGCGCCACAGACGGAACGACGGCATGCCGGGCGTCGAACGTGAAGGCTCGTCCTGAATGAAGAACTGCGCCTGGATGCGCTCGATGGGCTCGGGCGGGCGAAGCAGCGAAACCGTCAGATAGGTCAGCACGTTGGCCGACAGGCTCCACAGCACGCCGTGGGTGAGCGGTTCGAACTGCAAATAGAAGAGTGTCTGCGGGCGAAGCAGCCCGATGCCGAACGGGCCGTTTTCGATGATCGACATCGGCAGCCATCCGGCCTTGGCGAACCAGGGTAGGACGAGGGTGTAGGCCCAGATTGCCGTGCCGGCCAGCAGCCCTGCGATGGCGCCGCGCGCTGTCCCCTTGCGCCAGATCAGTCCGATGAAGAAAGCCGGTGCGAATTGCGCGATTGCCGCGAACGACAGCAACCCGATGGCCGCCAGACCTGCAGATCGCCCCACTGTTTGATAGACGATGTATCCGAGGATGAGCACGGCCGCGATCGCAATGCGCCGGATCAGCAGCAGCGATCCCGCGATATCCTCGTGCTTAAGCGTCTCGCTCATGTTCTGCCGCAGCAGCAGCGGTACCACGAGGCCGTTGCAGACCATGATCGCGAGCGCCACCGATTCCACGATGACCATCGCAGTCGCCGCCGAAAGCCCTCCGATGAAGGCGATCAGCGTCAGCGTCTTGCTGTCCACCGACATCGGCAGGCTCAACATGAAGAAGTCTGGATCGTGTGTGCCGGCCTGCAGGTTCATTATGCCGGCGGCCGCGATCGGTATGACGAACAGGTTGATCAGCACCAGGTAGAGCGGAAACAGCCATGCCGCGCGGCGGACTTCGGTCTCAGAATTGTTCTCGACGACCGCGACGTGAAACTGGCGCGGTAGCAGCAACACGGCGAAGAAGCTGAGCATCGTGACGGTCAGCCACATGCCGCCGTTGAGCCCCTGTCCGAACATGTTCGTGACGACCGGACTGGTCGACGCTTGCGTGATGAAATCGCCCGGACCGTCGAAAATCTGGAACACGACGAAAATGCCGACGGCGAGGAAGGCGAGCAGCTTGACCACCGACTCCGCCGAGATCGCCAGCATCAGGCCGTCCTGATGCTCCGTTGCATCCGTGTGTCGCGTGCCGAACAGGATCGCAAACACCGCCAGCGCCAGCGTGATGACGAGCGCCGTATCGACGAAGCCGATGCGGGGGACGTCGATCGCGGGCAGCATGTGGGCACCGAGCACGGTCTCGATCGAGACGCTGATCGCCTTCAGTTGCAGCGCGATGTAGGGCAGCGAACCCAGGATCGCCACCAGCGTCACGATCGCGGCGACCGCCTGGCTCTTGCCGTAGCGAGCGGCGATGAAGTCGGACACCGAGGTTACGTTCTGGCTCTTGGCGATGCGCACAACCCGCAGCAACAGGCGGTGGCCGAGCGTGAGCATCAGGATCGGCCCCAGGTAGACCGGAATGAAGTCATATCCGGTGGTGGCGGCCAGCCCGACGCTGCCAAAGAACGTCCATGACGTGCAATAGACCGCCAGCGAGAGCGCGTAGATATAGGGGCGCCCGGTATGCGAGTCCGCCAGCCGCAGCGTCCGGTCACCGATCCATGCCAGCGTGAACAGGCCGCCCAGATAGAGCAGTGCCACGCCGACGATGACCCAGCCTTCGATCATGAATGTTTCGAACTCAAAACCAGAATTGAGATGTGCGCGGGCTTGGCCGAGCAATACCGCGGCGGGAACAATGCGACCAGACTTGAGAACACCATATCGGGCTGGATTTGCAAGAACAAGCCCTCACATTGCACACGCCGGGCTGTGCAACTCGCGCGCCTGCGGGGGGCTCCTTGTTGTTTGCGCCCCGTCGTTGCGTTGTTTCCGGGGCGCCATATCCAATGCTCGACGGGCGCCGCAAAGCGCGGCAGAGCTGCAAAACTCTTTCTCAAACCCATGAGGACAAAACGACGAGCGCCGATTGCTGGGATTGGGAAACTTCAATAGGTTCCTCTCTATGCGTCGATTCGGCGGCCCCGGTCGGCGCCCAGCGTGAAATCGCCGCGCGAACAGTGGGCGTCGGGGGGCCAACCGCCAAGACAAAAGAGGGGAAGGGTCAAGCCATGGGCATGCTCCAGGAATTCAAGGAATTTGCGGTCAAGGGCAACATGATCGACATGGCCGTCGGTATCATCATCGGCGGCGCTTTCGGCACTATCGTCAAATCGCTCGTCGAAGACGTCATCATGCCGCCGATCGGATTGATGCTTGGTGGTGTCGACTTTTCCGACATCAAGATCCCGCTGAAGGCGGCTGAGGCCGGCAAGGATCCGGTTGCCATGAACATTGGTGCGTTCTTCAACAACGTGATCAGTTTCTTGATTGTTGCCTTTGCGGTGTTCCTGCTGGTCAAGGCGATCAACGAGATGAAGCGCCGCTTCGAAAAGGAGCAAGCTGCTGCACCGCCGCCGGAGCCTTCTTCCACAGACAAGCTGCTGATGGAGATCCGTGACGCGGTGAAGAAATAAACGGGCCCACGCGACATGCAAATGCGAGACCCCGCCGATCGCCTCGGCGGGGTCTTGTTTTTTGGCCTGTCGTGGTCTGCCGCGCACGCGCAGTGCAGATCCGCGAGGCCATGAATAGATCGGGCTATGAGCAGCTGCCGCCGCCCAGCACGCAGAACTTGGCGCAGTGGGGATGGCACAGTTTGACCGCGCCATCAGCGAACATGCCGCCATTGGCACGCTCAGCTTCCGCCAGTGTCGCCCCCATCTCGAACGCCGGCTCGTAGGGTAGCAGCGTGCAGGGTAGAACGGCGGGCCGGTCGGCGCCTTTGCGCTTCACCACCATCCGCGAAGTCGCGCACATCATCGCATCGGGTGACTTTCCGAGTATCGACCAGCAGGCCGTCGTGATCTCCGGCACATCATGCAAGCCGTCCATTTCCGGAAACAGGACCGTCACAGCCGGATCTTCGGCGTCGATCGGCCAGCCCCTGGCACGATAGAGGTCACGATACCCCGTCCGCGCCTCCTGTTCGGTTTCACCCCAGCGGGTCCGCCCCGCGATGGCAATGCGAAAACCGTTGGCCGCCAGCCAGTCGATGCCCTCGATCGTCTTGGCCCAGGTGCGCGCGCCGCGCTCTTCCTCGTGCAGCCCTTGCGTGTAGTGGTCCAGGCTGACGCGCAATGTCAGTCGATCTTTATGACGCTCGTTGATCGCCAACAGTCGTTTCTTGATCTCCGGCCTCAGCATCGGCTGCATCGCGTTGGTCAGCACGAGCGCCTCGAAGCCCATATTGAGAGCGTCGTCCAGCATGGCCGGAAAATCGGGATTGAGGAACGGCTCACCACCTGTGAAGCCGATCTCGCGCGTATTCGCCGTCTTTGCCTCGTCGAAGAACGCGTGCGCTTCCCCCGCCGTCAGGTAGACCAGCCGGTCGTTGGTCGGGCTCGACTCGATGTAGCAGTTCACGCACGTGATATTGCACAGCGACCCGGTATTGATCCAAAGCGTGTCGAGATGCTTGAGCGGCACCTGCGCACGCGGCTCGCCTTTCAGCGTCAGGTCCGGGTCGGTAAACTTCTCTTTGCCCGCTTTATCGGCAGGAATGTCGCGGGATCGTGTCGGAATGTTCATGTGGTCAACCTGGATTAGGCCGTTGCCTCGTCGTTCATGCCATCTCATACGAGCCCGGCTGGCGCGGTGTTACGCCGTTGCCGCATCTGGCCCAACCCTCGTGGCGCTCCGGAAGCTATCATGCCGTCCGCTCACCGCTAAGTCACAACACGATCAGGCGCTGTGAGGGCAGATTGAGGGCATTCGGTGGGCGGTCAATTTCCGTCCGGGGTGCTCCGGAATGGCCCAAGGCTCGCGTCGCGTTCGCGCTTTTCGCGCTTGCCCGGGTATGCTAGATCAACCACCGACGCGGGCGTAGTTCAGTGGTAGAACGACAGCTTCCCAAGCTGTATGTCGTGGGTTCGATTCCCATCGCCCGCTCCAGTTCATATAGCCCCTTCGGTCAATTCGGCCGCGCCGCGCGCGCTGCGCTCCTACCTGCGTCGCCCCCAGACAGCAAAGACCGGGTCGGACAGGTCGGTCTCCATCGCGTGTGGATCGTCTGCCGGGCGCCCATGGCCCTCGACGGTGAGTGTCTCCAGATCCCCGAAGTGCCCGGTGCGCAGGAAATACTCCAGCACGAGCCCTATGCGCTCTGCAGGGTGCGCTTCGCGCCAGACCTTGATGACCTTCGGCGGGAACCAGCGGTTGGAGAAGGTGACGGCAAAAACGCCGCCCGGCTTCAAGACCCGTGCAATCTCCGCAAAGACCTCAAGCGGCCGGGTCAGATACTCCACCGAGACGGTGCAGACGACGGCATCGAAGGAGGCCGCCTCGAACGGCAGCACCGGCGTGGCGTTGAGATCGTGAACGATGTGCTCGCTGAGCGCGGGGTTGGCTGCCAGTTCCTCCGCGTTCATGCCGAGCCCGGCAACGCGGGAGAAGGCAATCCCTTCAGGCAGGTGCGAGTAGGTGCTGCTCATGAGGTCCAGAACCGCATCGCCGGATTTGAGGAGAGCCCCGTAGATCGCACGCACATGGCCGATCGCTGTCTGGTCGAGATGCGCGATATGGCGCGGCGTAGCGTAAAACGTCGGGTCGTCCTCGAAGCCGGTCCGCGCGTTCCAGGCGGCGACGAAGAAGGCCGTCGGTGTATCGGCGGCGCGCCCCTGCATGCCCGCACCCGTCATCAAAACCTCCCCCCAGTCCTGGCAGCGCCCGCCCAGGTCGGACAGCTTGGGGGCCACGGCCTGCACCGTTGCCGAAATCGTCGCATCGAAGCCTGCGAACGGCGGGTTGAGGTCGGCAATGATCGTGTCGTCCGTCGCGTCGAGGACGCGGAACGGCCGCATGCTGTCGCGATAGACACCGGCGATCTCCGCGCGATAGAGCGTGCCCTGCGGCAGGAAGCGCCCGATATCGGGACGGCATGCGACTTGCGTCCCCAGGTTGCCCTCGAACTGCGAGCGTTTGATCTGCCGGACCAGCGAGGATTGACGCGGCCCCGCCAGCAGCGCCGTCGGGATGCTGCGCCGGACGCGGTCACCCACGCGCTTGCCCATCAGGTCGCCATCGAGCCCGGCGGGGAAGATATCGCGCCACATGTTCACGGCCGGCGCATGCCGGCGCACGGTATGGCGCGCGTTGGCACAGGCATAATTCATCTCCAGGTCGAGCGTGGCGAACACGTTCTCGTCGATGGCGGGTTGGGCTTGTGCCGGAGATGGCGGTGCGTCCTTAAGCGTGGACATGCGGGCGTCCTGTTTTTCGGCTGTCATTTTGACCCTGGCATACGCACGCGGCAGGGCCGCGGTTCAGTCGTGGCATGCAAAAGCTAGCGAAATCCCAGAAAAATCATAACATTATATCGTGAGCACTGTCTTTCGTCAGTGGCCCGGCAGGTTTTTTGACCGCCCACCCCAAGGATGCCCCAACTTGCCGCGTCTAATACGGCAGGAAACACGGAACATGGCGGCGTGATGCCCCCCGAATTGGCTGCAGAAAGCGTCGCCGGACCGGCGAGCGATGAGGATCTGGCCTTGAGTGCCGCGGCCGGCGACCGGGCCGCGTTTTCACGCCTCATTTCCGGCTACTACGATCGTATTTATCGCATGGCCTGGCGCTGGTGTGGATCGCGTGAGGCGGCCGAGGACGTCGCCCAGGATGTCGCGATCAAGCTGGCCACCGCGATTCGCCAGTTTTCCGGCGAGGCCGCCTTCGCCACCTGGGTCTGGCGCGTCACCTACACAACGGCGATCGACCATCTGCGCCGCGGCCGCCGCTTTGCCCTTGTCGGCACCGAACGGGTTCTTGCGCTGGTCGATGGGGCATCGCACGAGACGCCGGAGACCGCCGCTGAGGATGACGACTTGTGGTCGGCCGTTCGCACCTTGCCGCCGCAGCAACGCGATGCCGTCCTCCTCGTTTACGCCGAGGACATGAGCCATGCCGAAGCCGCCGCCGTCATGGAGATATCCGAAAAGACCGTCTCATGGCATCTGCACGAGGCGCGCAAGACGTTGAAGAAGCTCTTGGAGGCCGCGGAGTAGGGCGATGACCGAGCGCGATCTCAAAATCCTGAAAAACCATCCCGTCCCTGCGCCCAATGCCCAGGCGAAGGCGGAGGCCTTGCGCGCCGCGCTCGATGCGTACGATGCCGCCGGCATGCATAGCGATCAAAATTTTACTGGCGTCCCCCAAGGAGACGGCACGGCGCCACGTCCAACGCACATGATCACGCCCAAGCCACGGAGCTTCATGATGCGTTTGACGTCGTCTCACTATGCCATTGCCGCCTCGCTTGCTGCGGCCCTCGTCGCCGTGCCCGTCAGCCTGCACTATATCAACCAGGAGCGGGCCGTGCCGCCGCGCCAGACAGGCATTCTGGGTACGTTCTCGAGCGATGGCGCCCGTGCACCGGCTCTGAAGGCGGAAGACGAGGTGCGAGCGCGTGTCGCAGAAGAGCGCGCGCAGATGCGCGACGAGGCCCGGCGGAACCAGTTCGCCGCAGACGCGGAACGCAAAGCCGCCGCCAGGATCGCAGCGCAGCCGGCCGACGAACCAAAACCCGCACCGGCCACGATAGCCGCTGCGCCGCCGCCAATGGGCGGGCAGATGTCGCTGGGGCTGGTCATCCTCT
>CAZDNY010000138.1:0-7737 GCA_964506885.1 uncultured Hyphomicrobiaceae bacterium
ATTGCCGTCATCGGACCCAATGGTGCCGGCAAATCGACGCTGTTGAAGGCACTTGCCGGCCTTGTGCCAGTGACGGCGGGGCGGGTCACGTTCGGCGATCACGACGTCGGGCAGATGGAGCCACGTCAGCGCGGCCGGCGCATCGCCTTCATCCCGCAGGACCGCACCGTGCACTGGCCACTGCCGGTGCGGCGCGTGGTGGCGCTCGGGCGCGCACCGCACGATCCCTCGCCGCGCGATGGTGCGGCGATTGACGAGGCACTTGCGGCCATGGACCTGGAAGCGCTTGCGGCGCGTCCGGTCAATCAGCTTTCAGGCGGCGAACTGGCGCGGGTGCTGCAGGCGCGTGCCCTGGCGCAGGACGCCGATGTGCTGATCGCGGATGAACCGACCGCGGGGCTCGACATGGCGCATGTGCTGCAGTTGTTCGCGCACCTGGAACGCCTGGCTGCGCAGGGACGCACGGTGGTGGTCGCCGTGCATGATGTCGCGTTAGCGTTGCGGCACTGTCACAAGACGGTTTTGCTCAAGGATGGCAGCGTGTTGGCGGCGGGGGCTTCGGACGAAGTGGTGAGCCCGGCGCGATTGGCGCAGGCATTCGGTGTTGATGTGCGCGTGGCGACGTTAGACAACGTACCGATTGTGCTCGCCGTGCAGACCCTGACATGATGCAGCCCTATTGAGGGTGTCTGCCTGCGGCGTTCGGATGGCCGCGCGGCGCGGCGTCGATCAAGGGGGCATGGTGGGGTTTTTCGAGCGGACGCTGAAACTCAATCTGGCGCTGCAAGGCGGCGGTGCGCACGGAGCGTTCACGTGGGGTGTGCTGGACCGGTTGCTCGAGGAAGAGCGGCTGGAGATCGGCTGGGTCTCGGGGACAAGTGCGGGCGCCGTCAATGCGGTGGCGCTGGCCGCGGGACTGGCGGACGGTGGCCGGCAAGGCGCGCGCGAAAAGCTGCGCGAGGTCTGGCAAGGCGTCTACAAGGCCGGTGTGCCCGATCTGCTGCGCCTCAATCCATTTCTCTATAGTTTGACGCGATCATCGTTCGGTCAGATGGCCGGACTGATGTCGCCCTACGAATTCAATCCGCTTGGGTTCGATCCGCTGCGGGACTTGCTGGCACGGGTGATCGATTTCGACATGTTGCGGACAAAGGCGCCCGTCGGGCTGCTGATCGCGGCGACCGACGTGGCGTCCGGGCAATCGCGGCTGTTTCGTGCGCATGAGGTGAGTGTTGAAAGCGTGCTCGCCTCTGCATGCCTGCCGACGCTGCACCGTGCGGTCGAGATTTCAGGCCGGGCCTATTGGGACGGTGGGTTTTCCGCCAACCCCGACATCGTCTCGGTGGCGCGTGAGAGCCCCGTGGGCGACACGCTCATCGTCATGATCAACCCGCGTGAACGTTCCGAGCTGCCGACCGGGTCGCGCGAGATTTCAGGTCACATCAACCACATCACGTTCAATGCGCCGCTCAGGCGGGATGTCGAACTGATCGAGACGCTGCGAGTGGAGGGAGCAGGCGGCTGGTTCAACCGGTCGACGCTTGCCGGCAGGCTCCATCGTCACCGGTTCCATCTGGTCGATGCGGGCCGCTATACGGCGTCGTTGAAACACGAGACGAAGATGAAACCCGATTGGGGGCTCTTCACATACCTGCACGGTGCCGGCCGCACGGAAGCGCACAAGTGGCTCGACCGGCACCGGCGCGATGTGGGGCGGCGGGAGACAGCGCGCCTAGGCGAGCGGATTCTCGGCGCAGCGCCCCCGGCATCGGCGGCTAGCGACGAGCAGGGCCGTGCGCCGGTGATGGCTCCCGACGCTGCCGCCGCGTTGATCCGGCGAGCATGATGCAGCGCAGGGCCGGAACGTTCGCAGGCTGCGGCGCTCAGCGCTCGACAACCTTGGCATAGCCGTCGGCAAGGGTCTCTTCGAGCAGGGCGCGGTAGCGGGCATGCTCGGGATGATCGGGCGGGATCTGGCCGAGGGCGCCGGGCTCGAAAGTCTCCTGGCGCTTGTAGACGATGGGTGCTGACACGGGCATCAGCATCGCCCCCTGTTTGTTGAGCGTGGTGATGAGGCCGCGCATCGCACCCATGCGGTCGACCTGCGAGACGAGCACCATGCGCATGGCCCCCTTCGTCAGCGACACCAGATGGATGAACATCGAGGACGCCGGAATGTAGAGGCGGCCGCGGTGGGAGTAGGTCGCGTCGGGGCGTCCGCTTTCCTCAAACAGAAGCGAGGGCCACTCGGGATCCCAGACAATGTCGGTGCGATAGGCGATGATGACGTCGGGAAGCGAGAAGGCTGGGCGCAAGGTGAGGTAGGAGCCGATGTAGTGGTCGACAGCGGCGCGCGTATAGGCGCCCATGTAGATGGGAGCGACGAGCCCGCCTTCGCCCTTCAGGTCCATCGGCTCGTTGGCGCCGTTCAAGGGCGAGCCATCCCAGTCGGCCTTGATGCGTTCGAACTCCAGCCCCAGCACGACGCAAACGTCGAACAGCGTCTGGTCTCGCACCGAACGGCCGCCGAGCAGGTTCTGCACGGTCTTCTCGTGACAGTCGGCGGCGTCGGCGAGCTCGGCCTGGGTGAGCTTCTTCTCGATCATCGCCTTGCGGATTTCGGCAAGGGCGGCGTCGCGGTCGCGCGGTGCAGGATGTTGTGGGCGCATGGCTCGGGATGGCTGTCGTTGGTGGGGCTGGGGCGTCCGGCAATGGGGTAGCCTAGCGCAAATTTATCGGAAGTTGCCGGTTTTTTCCGCGCATTCGGCTGCGTGATCGGCGTGGCGTACACAACCGCGTGTCGCGGCTCGGTGTCATTGCCCGATGGATGTGTTGTGTGGCTGGCGAGCACAACGAGGCGCAGACAAGAAGGCGCCTCCGGCCGCAGGGGACCGGAGGCGCTCTTCACAGCCCGAAGCTGAACCGCGGTTGTGCGGCTTAGCGGCCGAGGACCGCCAGCGAAACCGGCACGACGCCGGCGCCCTGCATGCCGATCACGCCGGCAGCGCGCTTGGACAGGTCGATGACGCGGCCCTTGATGTAGGGGCCACGGTCGTTGATCGTGACGACCACCGAGCGGCCGTTGCGCTTGTTAGTGACGCGGACCTTGGTGCCGAACGGCAGGGTCTTGTGGGCCGCGGTCAGCGCGTTCGGATTGAACCAGCCGCCTGAGGCAACACGCTGGGGCTGCCAATAGTAGGAAGCCAGACCGCCGCCGTAGCTGGAGCCGCCCGAGTATTTGACTTTCTTGCTCTTCTTCGGCCCGCTGTAAGATTTCTTGCTGGCCTGGTTGTACGTTTTTTTCGTCGCAGATTTCTTCTGGGCGGATTTGATTGAGGTGGGCTTGCCAAGGTTCGACTTGGACGCACTCGAGCCGCAGGCCACGTGCCCGCCCATGCATTTCCAGTGCGTTGCCTGTGCCGGCGCCACGGACAGCAATCCGGCCGTCAGCGATGCTGTTGCTGCGATGAGAAACGTGCGCATGAAACACTCCATCGTTCCGGCGGCATTGCAGTGCACAACGGAAGGGTCCAGGAGCCGCCTTTGGCGCGGCCGCTTGTCCAATTGGAGCCCTGTTTTCCCCATGCGCGTGTGCCTCGTCCTCGACGCCCCCCGCACGGGAAGATTTTCCGTTGAGCCGAACACCAGAACGCGTTCAGCCGCCGTCCTTATTCAGATGTGAGTTCTGGCGGCGGGACGACAGCATCAGGGCATTGTGCTGGTCAACGCACGAAATCGAATTATTTCTTAACAAGATGTCTGACTATGTTGATTTTAAATCGAAAATCCTGATTGTGCGTGAGCGGCGCGCGACCGCAGGTCGCAGATTTCGGGGTCGACTGGGGTCTGAGTTTGCTGCAATGCGGCAAAAATGTGCCGCCAAGCCGCGTCTGCGCGGACTGGTGCAGGCGCTTTTGGACGCGTCTACCGGCGACGGTGCGCGCCGCCGGTTCGAAGGATATCGGGTTTGCGTGTTGCGATCGGCGGCGCGGGCGCTCGCTTACGGGAAGGCGGTGCCCGGCTTCAGGCCGACGGCGCGCAGGATCTTGGCCAAGGGGCAGAAGCCGGTGAAGGCGGCCTGGAGAAGGTTGACGCCGACGAACGCAGGAACGGCCAGCCAGTAGGGGTGGACCATGTAGCCCAAAGCCGTGCCGACAAGAATGACGATGCCTGCAAAGGCCATAACCATGCGGTCGATGTTCATGTGGTGCTCCGCGTTGTCGTAATCCGATGATCCTGGATGAATCCGATGGAGCCAGCCAGCCCTCTGCTCGCATGTGGCGAGGCGCCGACGGCTCTCTACAAAAAACCATAGTCGGGCCGAATGGCCAATGTCCGTGATCAAGATCACCGAGGTGTGCGGAGGCGTTCTGCGGCGATTTGTGCGCCGTGGCGGGTGGATCGCTTCGGTGGAGCCGGCAGGTCTGAGCGATGCCAGCCCGATTCCTTCGTGTCGTTACGGTCGGTAAGCAGTCCGGACTGGCGAATTTCGGCGTCGTGATGCTGGCCCGATGGGCCTAGAGCCAGCCCTTGCGGCGGAAATAGATGTAGGGCACCAGGGCGGCGATGAACATCAAGACAAGTGCGAAGGGATAGCCGAGGACCCACTCCAGCTCAGGCATCACCTTGAAATTCATGCCGTAGATGGATGCGACCAGCGTCGGCGGCATCAGCATGACGGCCATCACGGAGAACAGCTTTATGATCTGGTTCTGTTCATTGGCGATCATGCCCAGCACCGCATCGAGCAGGAAGGTGATGCGGTCGGTCAGGAAGCGCAGGTGCTCGGTCAGCGAGCGGATGTCGCGGTGAACGGTTTTGATGCGGGCGACGTCGCGGGCGGCGTCCTTGCGCTGTTTCATGGCCTGGTTGAGGAACAACAACAGACGGTCCAGCGAGGTGACGCTCTCTTCAGCGCGTGAGGTCGTTTCGCCCAGGCGGCCGATCGATTTCAGGGCGACGTCCAGGCGTTTGGCGCGGGTGTGCTGGCCGCCCTTGATCTCGAAGGCGGCTGTGCCGATGCGGTTCACCTCGTCCTGGATATGCTCGATCAGATCGGCCATGCGCTGGACGAGGCTTTCGAGGAGCCCGACGAGGATTGAGACGCTGGTGTCGCAGACGGCGTCGCCTTTCTCGACCCGCTGGAGGAAGAGAGGGAACGACTTGGTCTCGATGTAGCGCACCGTGACGAGGGCCTTGCCTGAGAGAATAAAGGTGAGTGCGGAGAATTGCGGTGCACTGCCGTCTATCGAATGGGCGATGATGCCCGTCATGACGTGGGAGCCCTGATCGACGTACAGCCTGTTGGAGGCTTCGATCTCGCGCATCTCTGCGCGCGTCGGGATGTCGAGGCCGATGTAATGCTCAACCGCGGCATCCTCTTCGCGTGTCGGGTTGACCATGTCGATCCAGGCGCTGTGGCCGCGCAGCTCTTCCAGGCCGGCACGGCGCACGATCCGTCCGCTTTCGATCTCGTAGACCGTCAACATTGTGAAGCTTCCGGTACTTGATGTTTTCGTTGTGTGGCGCAATCTGATCGTGAAGGCGCCGTCATCACGCCCGATAATGCTGCGGGCGCGCGTGCGCGATCCAGTCAGGCTACGTCCGGTCAAGCGCCGGAGATTGTCCGGAACCTGCCGGAGCAGACAAGGCAGATCGGCTTGTCACGGTCAAGAAAATGGAGATCAACATGGCTGCTCATCGTGGATGTCCCGGTGGCATGTCCCGCCGGCTGATGCAGGTGGTGGTGCTGGCCGCCGGTATTGGGCTTGTGCCGATGCCGGCGTCGGCGATCACGTGCAAGGGCGAGTACCAAGTGGTGCAGGGCCAGCTGCTGGCAACACCTTATTGTCAGGACAACTACCTGGCCAAGATCGCGCAGCAATATGGCACGCGCGTTTCCGGGCGCCAAATCCGCAACAATCCCAACAAGAAGGCCGAGGTCTGCCGCTTCATGGGGCATGACACACGGGTCAGCCACATCTGCCAGCAGTATCGCGACGACGGACCGGGCTTTGCGCGTTGACGTTCGCGCGCTCGCCATGGGGACTGGCGCACGCACGGGTGCGCCAGTCAACTGACGCGCCGGCGTTGCCGGACACGCGAAGCGGGATCACTGAGCGAGGTCGCAGGATCGTCGACGGGCCTATGCCGACCTGCTCAGTTGGAGGAGGGTAGAGACAGTTCCGGCCTGACTTCGTTGTCGTCCTTGGCGCGGCGGACGCGGCCATCGAAGTGGGCGCCTTCGGCAATCGTCAGCACTTGATGGACGATGTCGCCGTCGACCTTGGCTGTCGGCTGGAGGGCGACCTTGGTGCCCCTGATCGATCCATTGACCTTGCCCAATACCTCGACCGCATCGGCGGCGACCGATCCGGTGACGCTGGCCGTTTCGCCGATGATCACTTCGCGCCCGGCCAGATCACCAACGATCTCGCCGTCGACCTGGAGGCGGCTTTCGCAAACGATGATGATCTTTTCGCCGCCGATGTGGAGATCCTTGCCGATCACAGAGGTCGGTACGCCGTCAGCCGCGGGTGCTGCAGCACTCAATGAGGGAGGCTTGGGAGCAGGCGGCGTCTGTGACGGCGGCATGAATCCGCTCGGTCCCGATGCCTGAGGCTGCGTTTCACCGATGCGGCTTGGGTCGGGTGTGGTGGAGCGGCCGAACACGCTGGAATCCTCCTGGACGCATGACTGAAGAAGATCGACTACGGCTATTACCCACGACGGGGCTCAACCTGGCTCAAATTCTATTCTCGTGGCCTTGGACACGTGACGTGTGTGCGCACTCGTTCGTCTCTGCGGTTTCACATGTGGCGTTTCGAGTTCACGCGCCCGCGCACCGGTCCAAGGATCACGATATGAACCATGCAACTTCGGCGATACCTTGTCGAGCGCGATGCAGAAGGCCGTGCGCTTGCGTCCTGCCAGCGTGACCAATCGGCCAATGCGGATATGCCATTCGCCTGGCCACCGCCTGGTCCCTGACGGGAGTTCGAACACGCGACACGATGAGGCGAAGCTTGTCAGACGGGCTTGGCCGAGAGCGAGACGTCGAAGGTGGCCGGCGTTTTCAATGTCTGGAACACAACGCAGTAGCGCTCTGTCAGTTTGAGGAGGGTTGCCTGCTCTTCGTCAGTCAGATTTCCGTCGACGTCGAACCTCAGGCGGATCGCGCGGAAACCGACGGGAGCGTCCTTGGCGACGCCGAGCGTGCCGCGGAAGTCGAGATCGCCTTCGGCGGTGACGTTGGCGCTGCGCACGTCGAGCTTCAAGGCGGTGGCAACGGCGTTGAGCGTGACGCCGGCGCAGGCGACGAGTGCATCGAGAAGCATGTCACCGGAGCAGGCATGCAAGCCGCTGCCGCCGGTCGCCGGGTGCAGGCCGGCTTCGACCATGGCGCGGGACGTGGCGACGGAGCAGGTGACATTATCGCCAATGGTGCCCTGTGATCGCAGAGTGATCACGGCGGACGACGCATCGTCTTTGTACTTTTCCTTGAGGGGAGCTTGCAGGGCCTTGAGCGCTTCGGCGTCCATGTGAGCTTATCCGATCAGTCTTATTGTCATGGGGCGCGTGCAGGTCCGACACCGCTTGCCTATGAGAGCGGACGCGCACGTCGTTCGTCCGCACCCAGGGGCGATGCGGCCATTCATTGTATCAGTCAGCATTACCATCAGTGGCGCGGAACCCACAGGTCGACGAAGGGGGCCCGCACATGCACGCCCGCTCTCG
>CAZDNY010000139.1:0-7719 GCA_964506885.1 uncultured Hyphomicrobiaceae bacterium
GAAGAGCACGACTTCGCGCACCAAACGGAAGGCGACACCCGCCTCGGTCGTCGGAGCAGGCGTGGTGGGGATCTTGAGTGGCGCCGGCGTCTTCCAGTACAGACGAATGCGATAGGCCAAGCCGCCGATCAGCACCGCCGCCGCCACGTAGAACAAGAGTGCATAAAATCCCGTCAGCACGGGGCACGCCTCCTTGAAACTTGTGTTCCCCCCAGAGGGATCCCCCGCGCGCAGGTGCGGTTCGATGCCGGCACTTCTGATGCCGCGCGGGGGAATTCGTCAGGCGATGGCTCAGCCGATCAGACGCAGCCCGTGGGCTTGGGCAGACCGGCGATCATGCACGCCTGCTTTGCAGGTCCGTACGGGAACAGCTCGTAGAGATACTTGTTGTTGCCCTTCTCCGGACCCATCGTCTTGGCGAGAGCCTTGGTGAGCACGCGGATCGCCGGGGCGACCTGGTACTCGTCATAGTAGTTGCGCAGGAAGTTCACGACCTCCCAGCGCTCCTCGTTCATCTCGAGGTTCTGCGCCTTGGCGATCTCGAGCGCGATATCCTCGTTCCACTCGTTGATGTCGGTGAGGTAACCCTCCTCGTCATGCTCAACGGTGTTGCCGTTCACAGTGTATGCCATCGCTTGTCTCCCTATAGGTTCGCGAATTCAGCACGCTCCGGCGCGGAGCGTTATTGCGTGGCGTGAGCCACTTACAGCCAAGACTGCGTCCTCTCGTGCGTGGTGACGAGATCAACGAAGCCCGGATAATCGACGACGGTAACACCGTCGACAATTCGACCGTCGGCGATGCCGCGCGCGGTCAGATCTGGGCCCAGCACGTACACTTTCACCGTGCCGGTCTTCTGTGCGATCAAGTCCGTCACCGCGCTGCCCTTGACGGCTCCGTAGACGCCGTCCTCGAACAGGATGATGCCATCACCGTCCAGGGTGTGCTCGAGGCAGCTCTGCATGGCGTTGCGCTCGAACGGTGACTTGTTGACCATGTGCAATGTCGACATTGCGGTACCCTCAATAATTCCAACGTCAGAAGCTCAGGACGATGTCCTGATCGCGCATCACGCGCGCCATCTCGGCACGATCCACGAAGATCAGCGACGGCTTTTCAGCAAACCCGTCGTTCTCGTCCTCGTAGGTGATGGGCATCAGGTCGTCTTCGGTCAATCCGCGCTCGGAAAGCGACTCCTTTTCCACGTAGAGCTTGGTGACGCCATAGTCGCCGAGTGCCCGGAAGGTGGGTGAGAAGTTCTTCACACCCAGGCTCTTGGTATCCTGGCCCTTGGCGAGCTGAAACACGCCGTCGTCGATGAACGCCAGCGAAACGTTCTGGTCAAACGCCGCGCCGATCAGCACGACCTCGAGGCTTTCGAGCGCATAGATGGTGCCGTAGGGCGCCTTGCGGTTGACATAGAGAAACTTCTTCACGTCCGACATCGATTGCCCTCCTCAGTCGCCGAACACGACGAGGCGATCGGCCTCGATGCCAGCCTCGATCAACTGACCGAGGCCCGAGATGCGGAAGCCCGGCGCGATGTTGGCAGCACCCTCGCCCTTGCCATGACGCTTGGCTTCACCCTCGTCGAGAATGCCGCGCCGCTGCGCAGCGGCAATGCAGACGACGAGATCGAGCTTGTACTTCTCGGCCAGTTCCGACCAGTTCTTCTGGATGTTGCGGTCATCCTGCGGCGGCACCGTCAGGCGCGTGCCGTTATTGACGCCGTCATTGTAGAAAAAGACGCGAAATATCTCGTTGCCCTTTTCCAGAGCCGCCTTCGTGAACTGATAGGCCGAATCCGACGCTTGGTGCGTGTACGGCCCCTCGTTGACCAGGATGCTGAGCTTCACAGCCGCACCTCTCCCCTATGATTTCTTGTTTTCAACAGTGGTCCGCAACCGGCCCTCCCGGAGCCGGAATCTGACGCGGCCACTGCCTGATTATTTAGCACTGCGAGCCCGCCGCAGTGACATATGTCACAACGGCGGGATTTTATCGCATCAGAAACGGACGTGCGCCGACATATTCATCGTGTGGCGGGCGCCGGTCCAGGTGTCGAGGTGGTGCTTGGTGAAGGCCAGGCCGGTCACCTCGAAGAAGCGCGGCCAACCGATCCGCTCGATCCATTCACCCATGCGCTCCCAGTCCTTGGCGCCGTCCTTGTAGGCGTAAAGGATCTTGCGGACGACCTCTTCGACCTCCGGCCACCGGGGCGGATTGTTGGGCAGGTTGGCTACCGCCAGCTTGTGGAAAGTCGGGCGCGAACGGGCGTTGGAGTGCTTGCCGCCGACCCAGATGGCGATCTTGGTCGATTCCGCACCGTTGATCTGCATGGGCGGGCAGGGCGGATAGCAGGCGCCGCAGCAGACGCACTTCTTCTCATCGACCTCGAGCGAGGGCTTGCCATTGACCATGGCGGGGCGGATCGCCGCAACCGGGCAGCGCGCCACAACAGCCGGACGCTCGCAGACATTTGCAACGAGGTCGTGATTGATCTTGGGCGGCTTGGTGTACTGCACGTTGATGGCGATGTCGCCCTGGCCGCCGCAGTTGATCTGGCAGCACGACGTGGTGATGCGCACGCGGTTGGGCATGTCCTCGGTGACGAACTCGTTATGGAGCATGTCCATGAGGCTCTTGACGACGCCGGAGGCATCGGTGCCGGGGATGTCGCAATGCAGCCAGCCCTGGGTGTGCGAAATCATCGAAACCGAGTTACCGGTACCGCCGACCGGGAAGCCCTTTTCATTGAGGGCCTTGATCAGCGCGGGCACCTTCTCGAACGAGGAGGTGAGGAACTCGATGTTGGAGCGCGTCGTGAAGCGCACGAAACCGTCGCCCACGTTGTCTGCGATGTCGCAGAGCGTGCGGATCGTATAGACGTCCATCTGGCGCTGCGTGCCCGCGCGCACGGTGTAGATCTCGTCACCGCTCTTGGCGACGTGCTTGAGCACGCCCGGGCGCGGACGCTCGTGATACGCCCACTGGCCATAGTTCTTGACCATGACGGGGTGCATGTACTGCTTGGGGTCGGGCACACCCGACTCGATGGGCGTGCGTTTCTTCGGCGGCGCCGCCACTGCTCCTTGGCTCATCGTATTTCCTCTCGACTAGCGAAATCTTGTCTGTTGCGCCCAGGCGCAGATCGACCGCGGACCGGCAATTGCGCGGGTCCATAAGCCATTCCTGCCCTAGTTAAGGCGATAGGTGGACGGGCCCGCCCGGTTGCGGCACGGGCCCGTCGAACATGTGAGACTACTCGGCGGCGTCGCGGGCCGAGCCGTCCTTGTTGAGACCCTTGCGCTCGAAGTACTTCTCCGCTTCCTCGGTGAAGTCGTCGGTGCGGACATAGCAGGACGTGCGCGGGTGCTTGACCATGTTGGGATCGGGCTCGATGCCCATGGCATTGAGGAACGCCGGCAGACCGATACGATCGATGGTCTCACCGACGCGCTCGTGCTCAAGCGCATTCTCAGCAAAGAACTCGATCATGTTGCTCGCGAACTCGCGCAGCTTGGCGAAGTCCTCGTCGGTGTCGAGCTTCATGAACGGGATCACCATGGTGCCCATGAGATCGCCGATCTTGAGAGCGCGCTTGCCGCCGATCAGGATCGAGATGCCGCGGTCATCGCCGGGCGCGAGCGCCTTGTGCATGACGTTGATGCAGTGCATGCAGCGCACGCAGCTCTTGTTGTCGATCTCCAGCGTATCGTCGTCATTCAAGGAGACGGCGCGGGTCGGGCACATCGCAACAACGTGGTCGATGGTGTACTTGCGGCCGTGGTCCTTGACGTAAACCTTGACCTCGTCCTGGTTGATCTTGATGTCGTCGCGCCACGTGCCGATCACCGCGAAGTCGGCACGGTGAATGGCGTTGACGCAGTCATTGGCGCAGCCGGAGAACTTGAACTTGAACTTGTAGGGCAGCGCCGGACGATGGATCTCGGAGACGTTCTCGTTGAGGATCTCGCGATGGGCCCGAGGCTCGTCGTACATCGACATCTCACAACGGGCATGACCCACGCAGCTCATCGAGGTGCGCAGCGCGGGACCGGCGCCGCCTAGATCGAAGCCGAGTTCGTTGAGTTCGTCGAACGCCGCCTGGCAGCCTTCGGTCGTGGTGCCCTGGAACATGATGTCGCCGGACTGACCGTGGAAAGCGATCAGGCCCGAGCCGTTACGCTCCCAGATGTCACACATCTTGCGCAGGATGTCGGTGGTGTAGTGGTAACCCGCCGGCGGCATGACGCGCAGCGTATGGAATTCCTTCGACTTGGGGAACTTTGCGGCGACCTCGGAGAAGCGCGGGATGATGCCGCCGCCGTAACCGAAGACGGAAACCGTGCCGCCCTTCCAGAAGCCAAGCCGCTCGGTGTAGGAGTGCTCGAGCTGGCCGAGCAGATCGTTCATGTACTCGGCATAAGGCTTGTCCTTGCTATCGCGCAGCCGCTTCAGGCCCGTCACGAAACTCGGCCAAGGGCCACCTTCCAGCTCGTCGAGCTTGGGCGTGGAGCGAGCTTCAAACTCGGCACCCGGCTTGCCAACGCCCTCAAATTTCGCCTCTTCCGCCATAGCGTTCTTCCCTTCGTTTTCCTCCCCGCCGAGGGAGGGCTGACATCAGTTGCCGAAACGCCGACCCAGACGTTTCAGACCAAGCTCTTGGAAGTTCTGCGGGTACGATGCGTCGTTACCTTCAGAACCTGGTCGGAGGGTGCAGAATTTGTCTCCCTATCTGCGCCCAATTAACCGAGCTCACTTCACTTGCCGCGGCGCTTTTGATCGCCTGCCTTGTATCCTCGGCTCATCGCGTCAGCGGATCAAGGCGATCGTCGCACTCTTGCATATTCGTAGGTTTGCATATTAGAACTGCAAGCAATGGTCGCACAAGCCTAAAGTCCAACGATCCAGGCTTTGTGACCAAGCGCCGCGCGCATTTGCAATTTCGTTCGCTTTTTGCCTACCTGTCTAGTGGGAATTTACGCTGCACCGCCGTAGATTGGGGGATATTTTCTGTTTCCCGGATGCCTGTGAACGGAGTTCAGTTCCATGAGCCCTGCCAACGCTGCCGCCGCCACGCCGCCCGCCTCCGGCGGTTGGGTTGCAGCTAAACCTTTTGATCTTGATGACAATCTTGCGTACGCCGCGTGGCGGGCGCAGAAGCTCGAACGGTATCCCACGAGCGTGGATGCACTGCGCGTTCAAGTCGCGGATCTGGCCAATCCGACGCTTGAGGAAAAGTCGGCCCTGACCGCGCGCTGCCGCCAGTCCAACATGGCGATCTACATGACCTCACCGGCTGCGGCACAGCTCGGCGACAGGCAGATGCGGGCCAACCTGAGGCAATTCGCCTCGGCGTTCGGGCTGGGCGGCATGGAAGCCCACCGATCGGCGGAAGACGACGGCATCGTCGCCATCGAGGTGACCGACGCGCAGTCCAAGCGCGGGTTCATCCCCTACACCAATAAGCCGCTCTCCTGGCACACGGACGGCTATTACAATCCGCCGGACGCCCCGATCCGGGCGATGCTGCTGCATTGCGTGCGCCCGGCCAAGGAAGGCGGCATCAATGCGCTCCTGGACCCGGACATCATATATATACGTCTGCGCGACAAGAACCCGGCGCTGGTCGCGGCGATGATGCATCCGGAAGCGATGACCATCCCCGAAAGCGTCGAAGAGGACGGCTCGGTGCGACCGGTATCGAAAGGGCCGGTGTTCCTGATCGATGACGCGGGACGCCTGACCGTGCGCTACACTGCCCGAACCCGAAACATCATCTGGCGCGACGACGAGGACACCCAGGCGGCCGTGGCCTATCTCAATCGGCTGCTGACGCATGAAGAAGAAGAGCTGATCATCAAGTACAAGATGGCCGCGGGCGAAGGCCTGCTGTCGAACAACGTGCTGCATACCCGCACGGCGTTTGAAAACATCGAAACGGCGCGGCGACTGCTCTATCGCGTGCGCTATCGCGAGCGGATCGCCGGAACCTGAACGCACGGCGTCGATCTGCCTGAAATACGGGGACCGACGGCATTATCTCAACACGCAAGCGGTGACCAACGCCGCGGGACCAATGGGAGAGGAAACGCAAGGTGAGCCACGAACTCGAACGGGAGCCAGGGATGGTGAACCTGAGCGACCTCATCATCTACAATCCGGACGTTCATTCCTTCGAGGGCCTGCTGCAGCTTGTCGCCAAGGCTGCGGATGAAGGCGCCCGCTTCGTCAACTTCGACGTCAAGCCCGACTTCCCCGATACGCCGCGGTCGTGGCAGACAGATATCGAGCGCGTATTTTCGCTCGGCGGACGCTATCTGAGGGGCCGGTCGTGAGCGAAGGCGGCGAGGCAACCGATATCGGCCGGCTGGACGCGCCCTACCGGCGCGAGGTCGTATTCCAGGATGTCGAACACGAGAGCGGCATGCGCATGCTGCGGATTCGAATCCGCGAGGGCCGCCGGTTCACGATCCTCGATATCGACAAGCCGACCGCCGAGGCCTGGGCCGACATCCTGACCCGCTGGGCAGAAGGACAGCCGCGCGGCGATGGCGAGGGGTCCGCCGCCGCGGATGCCTGAACAAGGAATTCCTTCGCGATGCGGATCGTGGAGGCGGGGCGCGTGGAGTGCCCGCAAGACCGGAGTGCCATGTGATGGAGCAGCTGCCCATCTGTCTCAATGTCAAGGACCGCACCGTGGTCGTCACGGGGAGCGGCCAGCAGGCGGTTCGGCGCGCATGCACGGCACTACGCGCGGGCGCACGCGTGACTTTGTTTGCGCAACAGCACAGCGATGCGCTCGACGAAGTCGCGCAGCAGGCCAACATCACCATCCGCAACGGGACGCTCGCTGACGGCGACCTCAACGGTGCGTTCCTGGTGTTTGCCGCGAGCGACGACGAGAGCGACAATGCGCGCGTGTGTCAGATGGCTCATGCACGCGGCATTCTGATTTCATCTGATCATTCGGACGCGTGCGACTTCACAATGCCTTCGATCATCGATCGTTCGCCGTTGCTGGTGGCGATCTCGTCGGCGGGCACCTCGCCTCTGCTGGTGCGGCTCATCGCCGAGCGGCTGGAGGCGACAATCCCGGCGGCGTTCGGCCACCTGACACGGTTTCTCGGTCAGGCGCGCGATGCGATGGCCAAGCGGATCAAGGACCGGCGTGCGCGGCGGCATTTCCTGGAAACGCTGGTGGACGGGCCCGTCGCCGATCTGGTGCTCGCCGGCGACGAGCCGCGTGCGCGAGCTCTGCTCGACCAGCAGGCGGAGGACTTCGTCACCAAAGGCCCTTCCGATCTCGGCGAGGTCTATCTCGTCGGCGGCGGTCCGGGCGATCCCGACCTGTTGACGTTCCGCGCGCTGCGCCTCATGCAGCGCGCCGACGTGGTCGTCTATGACCGGCTGTTGGGCAGCGCGATCATGGAACTGGTGCGGCCCAACGCCGAGCGGATCTATGTCGGCAAGAAGCGTAACAGCCACGCGCTGCCGCAAGACGAGATTTCCAAGCTGCTGGTGAAATTGGCGCGCGAAGGCAAGCGCGTGCTGCGGCTGAAGGGCGGCGATCCGTTCATCTTCGGTCGCGGTGGTGAAGAGATCGAACTGCTGGCGGCGGAGGGCATTCCCTTCCAGATCGTGCCCGGCATCACCGCAGCAGCGGGATGCGCGAGCTTTGCGGGCATTCCGCTGCCCCATCGCGACCATGCCCAG
>CAZDNY010000140.1:0-3466 GCA_964506885.1 uncultured Hyphomicrobiaceae bacterium
CGCGAGGCCCGAGCGCGCCGCAGCCGCGAAAAAGGGGGCAAGCTGCGGCAGGGTGACGTGCCGCAGCGTCCGCCACCAGCCGAAGCGGTACATGACCGCCATTTCGTTGAGATCACGCGACAGCGAGCGTGCGCCTTCGCGCACTGTCACCGCCACGTTGGGAATCTTGTTGATCGCCACCGCAGTGATCGCGGCCGTCTCGGTCAGCCCGAACCAGACGTAGCAAAGGATGATGATCACCAGCGCCGGAAGATTGAGAAAAAAGATCAGCCACGTGTCGAAGAAGCGGTCGGCCCCAGCACTACTGCCCAATGCAAGACCGATCATCGAACCGATCAGCATGGCCAGGAAGAAGGACACCGCCACCCGCGCCAGCGTCGCACCGCCGACGTGGTGGGTCAAGGCGCCCGAGCTGAATTCCACCATCATGGTGGCCATGACAGCACTGGGCCCCGGGAACACGCGACTCTGCAAGAGCAGCGCAGCCACTTCCCACAACACGAGCAGCACCGCCAGCGACCCCAGCGACCACACGAGCCGCGAGCGCCAGGCCGATTGCATCATGCCCTGGGACTGGGAATTGCTATCCGTTGCGAGCGCCATCGAACAGGTTCGGATCAAATGTGGTTCCAGCGCCGATCAGTTCCTTGCCGCCCTCGGAGGCTAGAAGATCGAACAGCTTGTGTGCCGCAGCCGTCTGCTTGTCTCCCCAAGGCTTGGGGATCCCGGCCCGGTAGTAGGCCTTCAAGGCGAAATATTCCGCATCCGAATTGGCCCGCATGAACGGCTTCAACCGCTCGAATGCCGCATCCGAAGTCGCCAGCACCTGGTTGGCCTGATCGACGGCGGAGAAAAAGGCCTTAAGCTCGCTCGACTTGCTCGCCCCCGTTTCCTCGCGCCAGACGAAGCCGACGAGTGGAGGCGCCGGATCGATACCGAGTTTGCCCATCATCTCGTCGACGGCCAGCAGCGGGCGGAAGCCGGCACCCTCCAGGCGCGCAGCAAACGTCCAGAAATTGAGGCACGCGTCGATCCGGCCGTTCCTGAGTTCTTCCGCAACCAGCGGCGCCGCACCGAACACCGGCTCGGCCAGATCGGCGATATCCCGGCCCAGTGTCTTGCGCGAATAGGCCCTCAGCAAGAGCCAGCTCTTGTCGATAGCCGACCCGGCCACTCCGAGGCGCTTGCCCTCCAGGTCGCCGAGCGCCTTGATCGGGCCGTCCTTGGCCACCATCAGCGAGCCCAGCGACGACGAATACGGCCGGAACCTGAGTTTCTGGCCGAGCGACCGCTGGCGCATGGCCCATGTCCAGTCACTGACGATGACGTCGGCTTCGTTGGCCAGCAGAGCGACCGGCCCGGCCTGATTGGTCGCAACTTCCATGACGTCGAGCTTGACGCCGGTCTTGTCAGCCAGGCCTTCCGACTTGATGGTCTCCAACAGCCAGTTGAGCGAGCCGAACTTGAGCGAAACCACCCGCAGCGTCCCCGCCGGCGAAGCCAGCACGCCGGGTGAAAACGCCGATGCGGAAAGAAGGGCGCCCGCACCCTGGAGCAGACGGCGGCGATCGATCATTTCCCATCTCCCGGTTGAAGCAACTTGCGTTCAGCAAGGTAGCGAACACCCCGCAGCCACGCCTCGTCGGTGCTGCCTTGGATGGTCGTCGACATCACGGCCGTGATCTTCTGTTCTGACACGTCGCGCAGATACAGGTTGAAGTTGAACAACAGGTCGGACAGCTTTTCCACCGTCGCCACCAGCGCCAGATCGGCACCCGCCCGCTTGGCGATGTCATCCTCGCACCCGTTACATTTATGAACCGGTCCGAGTTTGTCGACCTCTTCCACAAACGTCTCGCCGCCGACGATCTGGTAGCGCCCGTCCTGCGCGATCCGGCGCTTGAGATCATCGCTGATCACCTGGAGGCGGCGCACCTCTTCCTTGTCCGGTCCGCTCGGCAGGCCACCGCCCAGATCGTAGCCCATCGGCGAGGAGGTCTTGGTCGCATCGATCAGTTCGAAGGGGAACAGCGCAAGCTTCGGCGCCGCGGCCGCTGCGAATGCCGAATTAACCAGCATCGACGGCATCACGAAAGTAATCGCCAGAATCGATGCCAGCATTCTCAACATTCGTCCTCCCACAGGTTTCACCATGCACTTCTTATGATTGGTCCAGCTCCGGGTGCCCTGAAAAGCGTCGGGATGCAAGCATTTTGCGCCGTGAACATTTTCAGTTGCGTTCAAATCCGACAACTGGATTGCCGCCTGCCAGCCGTCAACTCACGCGAATGTGACCTCGCCCCTGGGCACGCGTGAGACAGCGGTCTGAACCACGAGGCATCGCGCACCGTTTTCAGCTTGAGATCGCGCCAGTCGTAACTATGTTACACCAAAACGCATCATCGATGGGAGGATCTCTCGCATGCCATTTCGCGCGCCGGCTCGGCCAACCGCAGCATGGATGCCGAAACATCGCACAAGCGCGCGCTCCATCGCCATGACGCAATCGGCGCGTGGCGATTGGAATATCCTGCTGGCCTGTCTGACGGCACTGCTCGCCCTCGCGGTCACTGCGACCCAGGTACGCGCTCAGGATGCTGCTCCCGCAGCACAACAGAAAGCCGGGGTTCAGGACATCCCGATCCTGCTGGCCCGCGAACTGCGCGATCGCCTGCCGCCGCTCTCCCTCCTCGATCAGCCGCCGCAGGACGACGGGATAGCTGGCGCGCGCCTCGCCATCGATGACAACAACACCACGGGCAAGTTCCTCAACCAGAAATTCACGCTCGAGATTCTGGAAAACAAGGATCCGGCCGCACTGGTCGCCGCTGTCGTGGCGAGGGTCGACGCGGGCCTCAGCTTCATCGTTGCCGACATGGAGGCCACCACGCTCCTGAAGCTTGCCGACGCGATCGCCGGCAAGCCCGCAGTGATCTTCAACGCCGCGGCTCCCGATGACCGTTTGCGCCAGGCTGACTGCCGCGCAAACGTCAAGCACACCGCCCCCTCGCGCGCCATGTTGACCGATGCGCTCGGGCAGTATCTGGCGGTCAAGAAATGGAACCGTTGGCTTCTGGTCACCGGCACCGAGCCGCAAGACAAGCTTTATGCCGATGCCATCCGCAGGGCTGCAAAGCGCTTCGGGCACAAGATCGTCGGCGAACTGGAATTCAAATACGAGGTCGGCAGCCGCCGCGCCGATGGCGGCTACGAGCAGATCCAGCAGCAGATCCCCTCGTTCCTCCAACAGGCGCCCAACCATGATCTCGTCGTCGTAGCCGACGAAGGCGAACTGTTCGGCGACTATTTTCCCTATCGCACCTGGGACCCCCGCCCTGTCACGGGCACAGCCGGGCTTTTCGCAACCAGCTGGCATGCCGCAGTCGAGCTTTGGGGCGGCACACAATTCCAGAATCGCTTCAAGAGGCTGGCGAACCGCAACATGCGCGCGCTCGACTACAATGTC
>CAZDNY010000140.1:3476-7638 GCA_964506885.1 uncultured Hyphomicrobiaceae bacterium
GCTCCGTCGGCGAGGCTGCCACCCGCAAGCGCTCGGGCGATGCGTCCGACCTCATCGCCTACATGCTGACGCCCGAGTTCGAGATCGCCGCCTTCAAGGGCCGCAAGCTCACCTACCGCGACTGGAACGGTCAGCTGCGCCAGCCGGTCCTCGTGGCCACCGACAAGCTTCACGTGACGGTGTCCCCGCAGGCGCAGTTCCTGCACCAGTTCTCGGAACTGGACACACTCGGCTATGACCGACCCGAAAGTAAATGCACCGCCTACAAGAAATGACCGGGCGCACGGGTGAGCGCAGATCGTTTATGAGAAAGCGTTCCTCATCCCAACAACGACAATGAATTGCGAGGAGACACGCGTGAGACGACTTTCCATGCTTTCCGCCGGGCTGCTGGCTGGCGCCTTGACGGCCCTGTCTTCGGCACCGGCATCCGCCTACAAGGTGTTCGTTTCCAATGAAAAGGAAAACACCGTCTCCGTCATCGACAGCGAAACCTTGAAGGTTGTCCACACCATCAAGACCGGTGCGCGCCCGCGCGGCATCATCCTGTCGAAGGACCACAGCTGGCTCCTGGTCTGCGCCAGCGATGACAACCGCGTAGAAGTCTACGACGCCAAAACCTACGAGCAGATCAAGTATCTGCCCTCAGGACCCGATCCCGAACTGTTCACTTTTCACCCGTCGGGCAATCCACTCTACATCGCCAACGAGGACGACAATCTCGTCACCGTCGTCGACATCAACACCAACCAGGTGATCACCGAGATCCCGGTCGGTGTCGAGCCTGAAGGCATGGGCATGAGCCCGGACGGCAAAGTGCTGGTCAATACGTCTGAAACGACGAACATGGCCCATTTCATCGACACCCAGACACACACGATCTTCGACAACGTTCTGGTCGACACCCGCCCGCGCGTTGCCGAATTCACGCCTGATGGCGCTCAGGTCTGGGTCAGCTCCGAAATCGGCGGCACGGTCACCGTCATCGAGGCGGCAACCCGCAAGCAACTTGCCAAGATCAGGTTCGAGATTCAGGGCATCACGCCCGATGCCATTCAGCCTGTCGGCGTGCGCATCACCAAGGACGGCAAGTGGGCGTTCGTGGCCCTGGGCCCCTCCAACCGTGTCGCCGTCGTCGATGCCAAGACCTTCAAGGTCGAAAAATACATCCTGGTCGGGCAGCGCGTCTGGCAACTGGCGCTGACGCCCGACGACAAGCTTCTGTTCACGACGAACGGAACCTCCAATGACGTCACTGTGATTGACGTTGCGCGTCAGCGGGCCGTCAAGTCGATCACCGTCGGACGCTATCCCTGGGGTGTCGTCGTGGCGCCATTCTAGGGCGGGCCCGACGTCAGCGCACAACATAGCCGCCGCCGCCGCGGCGGCCGTGTGCGTTGCCCTTGACGCCCGCCGAGATTATGCCTAGCCCAGACGCCCGTTGCATCGACTGAGCTTGGCTGCAATTCTGCCGCCCCGCCGCTTGCCACAACTAGAGTTCCAGCCTGGAGCATCGATAGGCCGTGACCCAGCCCGATACGAACGAAGAGCAAGGCTTCGGGCCGCCCGCGCTGCAGGTCAGTGGCGTGAGCCACAGCTTCGGAGAAAAGAAAGCACTCGACGACGTGAGCCTGACAGTGCCCCGGGGCGTCTTCACTGTTCTGCTGGGCCTCAACGGTGCTGGCAAATCGACACTGTTCTCCCTCATCACACGGCTCTATGACAACGTGAGCGGAGAAATCCGCATCCTTGGTTACGACGTGCGCCGCCAGCCCACGTTGGCCCTGCAGCGTCTCGGAGTTGTCTTCCAGAGCCGCACGCTCGATGCCGACCTCAGCCTGGCGCAGAACCTTCGCTACCACGCAGCGCTGCACGGGATCTCCACCACTCAGGCCAAGGTGCGCGCCCGCGAAGCGCTGGAAACCGTATCGCTTGCCGATCGCGCCGGCGAACGTGTGCGCAACCTCTCCGGAGGACAGGCACGCCGCGTGGAGATCGCCCGCTCGCTACTGCACAAGCCCAATCTCCTGCTGCTCGACGAACCGACCGTCGGCCTCGACATCGGCTCGCGCGAAAGGGTTGTTGCCATCGTCCGCCAACTGGTCGAGGAGCGCGGCCTCGGTGTCCTGTGGGCTACGCACCTGATCGATGAGATCGACAGCACCGATCGCGTTGTGCTGCTGCATCGCGGACGGGTCCTGTTCACCGGAACGGTCCCGCAGATGCTTAAGCATTCCGGCGAAAGCGACATGCGTCGCGCGTTCCAGAAGATGACCGGCACCGGGGAGCTCCAAACGGCATGAGCACCGATACCGAAACGCTTGCACACACGCCCCCAGCGGCCACCTCAGCCGTACCAGCGGCGCAGCGCATGGGCCTTGGCGCCTATCTGAACTGCTTCCGCGGCATTGTCTGGCGCGAAGTGCTGCGCTTCCTGCATCAACGCGAACGCTTCTTGTCCGCCCTCGTCCGTCCGCTGATCTGGCTTTTCATTTTCGCGGCCGGCTTCCGTCAGGTGCTCGGCGTCTCGATCATCCCGCCCTACACCACTTATGTCCTCTACGAGACGTTCGTGACCCCGGGCCTGGTCGGCATGATCCTGCTGTTCAATGCCATGCAGTCCTCACTTTCCATGGTCTACGATCGCGAAACCGGTGCGATGCGCACGCTGCTCGTCAGCCCGTTTCCACGATCCTTTCTGCTCGTTTCCAAACTGAGCGGCGGTGTGTTCGTCGCCGTCCTGCAGGCCTACGTGTTCCTGGCCGTGGCACGCCTGTGGGAAGCCTGGTCCTGGGACAACCCGCTCATCGAAGCCTTCCAGTCGGGCGGCCTGTCCGAAATGGGACGTGCCTTCTACGATAATATTGCCGGCACGATCTTCCAGCTCGGCAACGCCGATCCCGCATTCATGGGATATGTCACGCTTCTGCCCGCCCTGATCCTGTCAGGTCTGATGCTGGGTTCCATCGCGCTGTTCATGTCCTCGGTCATCAAGCAGCTGGAGAACTTCGCCGGCGTGATGAACTTCGTCATCTTCCCGATGTTCTTCATGTCGTCCGCCCTCTATCCGATATGGCGGCTGCGTGAATCGAGTCCGCTGCTCGCCACGCTCGCCGAACTCAACCCCTTCACACATGCCGTCGAGCTGATCCGGTTCTCCCTCTACGGCCAGATCGGCAAGCGCCTCGAGGACGGCAGCCTTGATCTCACCCATCTTTATGTCGTGGTCGCCTGCACCATCGTATTCCTCGGTGCTGCGATCTTTGCTTACAACCCCTCCAAGGGCCTGATCGCGCGTCGCGGCGGTCCGGGAGGCGGCTGAACGTCGAGGTATTCGTTCCCATGCACCTTCTTCCAGAACAATCCCGCGCCACCGCATCTGGCACGTTGCGTGCCGCACTCCTCGCTCTCCTGCTCCTCGGCGGCACGGCCCATGCGCAACAACAACCGGCATCTCCACCGTCAAGTCCCGACGAGAAAGCCGCCGCTGACGCCGCCAGCGCGGCCATGGCTGCCAATGAGGACTGGCCTTGCGTCCAGCACAAACAGGCTGTTCTGACGGCTGCACAGATGTGGGATGGGCCGCCAATTGCAGCCGAGGGCAAGGCGTCCGACAATGCCGAAATTCGCAAGCTTGTGCCCGTCGTCATCAGCCGGCGTTTGTCCATGGATGACGTCGAAACGCGCATCAAGGAATTCGCGGACGCCCAGCCCGCAGACAAGCGCGACGCCATGCTGACCGAACTGTTCCAGGCCGCGCTTGCCCAGATCAACACGTCACGCTCCGAGATCGTCGACGGGATCGAGAAATTCCAGCGACGGCAGATCCTGCGGTCCAAGAAGCTGGAGCAGGACGGCATCGAACTGGCCGAATTGCTCAAAGCCGCCGATGCCGACCTCAAGAACCAGGAGGCCGCAGCCCGTGCGCAGGAAGCCCAGACCCGCTACGACTGGGATGCCCGCGTGTTTCAGGAGCGCCAGCAGAACATACCGATTGCCTGCGAAATTCCCGTCTTGATCGAACAGCGGGCCTTCGCTCTCGCACGCGCGATCCGTGCCCAGATGCAAGAGTAGGCCGGCAATCTCCTTGTAAAATTTCCATTAAGCGCAGTGCCGTCCCGACCACATCGGGAGCAGCCATCGGCACTTGATTCAAATTTTT
>CAZDNY010000141.1:0-7627 GCA_964506885.1 uncultured Hyphomicrobiaceae bacterium
CTTCTCGTGATTCGACGGCGAATTCGAAGTTGGGCCCTTCGACGATCGCGTCTACTGGACACGCCTCCTGGCACAGACCGCAATAGATGCACTTGTGCATGTCGATATCATAGCGTCTGGCTCGCTGCGTGCCATCCGATTGGCGCGGCACCGCTTCGATCGTGATCGCCTGTGCCGGGCAGATCGCCTCGCACAACTTGCAGGCGATGCATCTTTCTTCGCCACTGGGATAACGCCGCAGCGCATGTTCACCCCGGAAGCGCGGGGACAAGGGACCCTTCTCGAACGGATAGTTCAACGTCTGCTTCGGCCTGAAGAAGTACCGCAGCGTCAGAATGAACGCGTATACGAACTCGAGCAAGAATACCGAGCTCATCGCATTTCTGAGCCGTTGGGTGCATGTCGTCTGGCTAAACAAACGCCCGGTATCCAGTTTGATTACACAATAATCGCGAGGGCAAAGTCCCTCACTCCGCCTGACATCGCACGTTTCGCGCCCGGCGCAGTGGCGGCTGCGGACATGACACGAATTATCTTCAGCACGGGGCGACGCTTGACTTCAATCCAACGTGAAGCCGACACGGATCGTGACCTGCCAGTGCGCCACCTCAGCGTTCTCGATATGGCCGCGCGTCTCGATCACTTCAAACCAGCGCATTCCATGGAGCGTCTTTCCCGCACGTGTAAGTGCTGAACGTATGGCGTCATCGCTCGACTTTTGCGACGAACCAGTCAATTCAATATGCTTGTAAATATGATCGGGCATTCCACTGTCTCCCGGTTTCCGTGCTCCTTGCTTCCACTTCAACAATCGCCAACCCTATCGCGAGACGCGCTCGTTCGGCGTCGTGCGGCTCTCATTATCGTTGTCGCTCCCATGCTTGTGCAATTTCCGCCCATGCCGGGAGAAACCCTTCAAACCGCTCAAAAACCGGTCGTAGTCGAGAATGAAACCACGCCGGTTGAAGTGGCGAAAGCGGGCCTGGGTTCGAGCCAGCTTGTCTTCCAATTGGGTGAAGCGCGCACGAAGTCGCTTCATACTTTCGCGTTCGGCCATGATCTGAACTCTCGATGCAGCGCTCAGGATGTTCAAATTATCATCCCTGCAATCCTCAAAGGTCCGGCGGTACGCACAAACCCGCATCGCCGAGAAACGCGTGCCGGAAACTATGGTTTCACAAACCGCGTTCATGACAGACCTCACGATTTCTTGAGATGCGCGCAGTCGGATCCTCGCCCGCCAGCAACCACAGTCTCCACCGTCTGCTATGTGCGGCCCTGACACGCCAGAACCGCAATGCTTGCTCCCAACCACCGCGTCTGCAGGCGATGCACGGGCATATGCAGCGGTGGGTTGGCAATGCGCGCGCCAAAACCAAATGTGGAACGACTTGGCTCATTCTGCGTTGCGCTCTCAAGACACCGTCGCGTGTCGTATGTCCAATTTGGTGAAGTAGATGCGAGACATGCAAGAAGACGGATTTGCCCAAGCTGTTCCCGCACACCACGCCGCAGCGCGTCTATCTCCGACGCGTTCACGTACAGCGACATCGAGAAGGTCGCTGCTGACATTTGGCGTGGTGGGTGCGGTGGGGACAGCTGTCGGGCTGGCAATTGCGCGCACGCGTGACGACCGTCACGAAGCTCACAATGAAGCGTCGCGTGATGCGGACAAACTAAGGTATGCGGAAACGGACCATATCCGGTCCTACTATCGGCTGGCAGGATTATAGGATCCAAGGCGGCACATCGTTTAGACGTGTCCCTTGTTATTGCTCCGCTTTCCGTGGCTGATTTGGCAACGGGAGCACACCATGCTCAGAAAGAAGATTGCGCGCAACCATGCCCGCCAGGCAGCGAACGCTGGCATTCACTCACGGCTCTCCGGCAACCCAGGATTCGCGCCATCACGGCGGTCTTTCCTACAATCTTCGGGCATAACGACGGCTTCGCTTTCACTTGCGGCGACCTTCGGCACAGGCCGGGTGCGCGCGCAACGTTCTCCCCAGGCCTCCATCACGGATCGCATTGCACGGCGCAAGACGATATGTCCATTCTGCGCCGTCGGCTGCACGATCTGGGCAGAAGTGGAAAACGGCGTCTGGATCGGACAGGAGCCTGCATTCGAGAGTCCGATCAATCTAGGCACGCACTGTGCCAAGGGCGCAGCCACGCGTGAACTCGCCATCGGCGAGCGCCGCCTCAAGTATCCGATGCGCCTGGTAGGCGGCAAATGGCAGCGTATCACCTGGCAGCAGGCAATCGACGAGATCGGCGACAGGCTGCTCGCGATCCGAGCGGAGAAGGGTCCCGATGCTGTCTATTGGCTCGGATCAGCGAAGTTCTCGAACGAAGCCGCCTACATGCATCGCAAGTTTGCAGCATTCTGGGGGACCAACAACACTGACCACCAGGCACGCATCTGCCACTCGACAACGGTCGCGGGAGTAGCCAACAGCTTCGGCTACGGCGCCATGACCAACACATTCAATGATATTCACAACTCAAAATCCATCTTCCTATTGGGCGGCAATCCCGCCGAAGCCCATCCCGTCTCGATGCAGCACCTGCTCCGCGCCAAGGAGAACGGCGCTAAATTCATCGTCGTCGACCCCCGCTTCACACGAACGGCTGCGCATGCCCACGAATTCGTGCGGATCCGCCCCGGCGCCGACGTCGCCTTCCTGTGGGGCGTTCTGTGGCATGTCCTCAAGAACGGATGGGAAGACAAGGACTACATCGACCAGCGCGTCTTCGGCTTCGACAAGATCCGCGAGGAAGTCGACAAATACCCGCCGGACGTCGTAGCAAACATCACGGGCGTGCCCGAGGAACAGATCGAGCGCGTCGCCAGAATCGTTTCGGAAAACCGGCCGGGCACGCTGATCTGGTGCATGGGGCTGACGCAGTCGACGATCGGCAACAACAAGACGCGGGCAGCCTCCATCTTCCAGCTTGCGCTCGGCAACATCGGCAAGTCCGGCGGCGGCGCCAACATTTTCCGCGGGCACGATAATGTGCAGGGCGCCACCGATCTGGGCGTGCTTTGCGACACACTTCCCGCCTACTACGGCCTGTCGGAAGGCGCGTGGCGTCACTGGTGCCGGGTCTGGGACGTCGACTACAACTGGATGCAGAAGCGTTTCGCGTCGAAGGACCTGATGGAACGCAAGGGTATGCCGGTCTCACGCTGGTTCGACGGTGTCCTGGAAGACGCCGACAACATCGATCAACCCAATAATGTCGCGGCGATGATCTTCTGGGGCCACGCCCCCAATTCGCAGACTCGCGGACCCGACCTGAAGAAGGCACTAGAGAAACTCGACCTGCTCGTCATCATCGATCCGGTTCCCACGTGGACCGCAGCCATGAGCGACAGGACCGATAACGTCTATCTGTTGCCGGCCGGCTCTACGATGGAGATCGCTGGATCGGTCACCAACTCGAACCGCTCCCTGCAATGGCGCGAGAAGGTCATCGAGCCGATGTTCGAGGCCAAGGGAGACTACGAGATCGGCTATCTGCTCGCCCGCAAGCTTGGCTTCGCAGACGAGATGTTCAAGCACATCAAGGTCGAGAACGATGAACCAATCGCTGAAGACCTGCTGCGCGAATTGAACAAGGGGACATGGACAATCGGCTACACCGGGCAAAGCCCGGAGCGGCTCAAACTCCACATGGCAAACCAAGACAAATTCGACCCGACGACACTCATGGGGATGAGCGGCCCTGTCGAGGGCGAATACTATGGTCTGCCCTGGCCCTCATGGGGACCGCCCGAGATGAAGCATCCGGGCACACCGTTGCTCTACGATATCTCCAAGCCCGTCGCCGAAGGCGGTCTGCCGTTCCGGGCACGTTGGGGCGTCGAACATGAGGGCCAGAGCCTGCTGGCCAAAGACTCTTTCACCCAAGGCTCTTCGATCAAGGACGGCTATCCCGAAATGACCATGGCCGCGCTCGACAAGCTTGGCCTGGCGAGCCAACTGACCCCACGCGAGCGCTATATTGTTGCAGCGATTGCGACGGACCAATACTCGCCCGATGCACTTACCACAAGCGACGCGGAGGCCGAAAAGCTTCTCGGCACGCTGGCCGAAGCGGTCGAGGGCTCCGCCTCACCCGACGACACTTCCGGCATGAAAAAGCTGGAAGAACTTGGTTTCACCAGCCTCACGCAGAAGGCACGACAGGCCGCCGCCGCCTACCTTGCCCACGATCCCAACGCCAAGCCTGATGGAGGAACGAACGAAGAGGCAAGCCAAGCTGCGAAGACAGAAAAGTCCAGTGACGATGGTGAAGCCGAGTTCAGTGGCGGCGAGAACGCTGGCCGTGACCAGAAGCCGATGCATTCAGCCACGAGCGTTCTCGACAAGATCCTGAAGATCAACTGGAAGACGGACTTGTCGGGTGGCATCCAGCGCGTCGCGATCGCCAACGGCCTGGCACCGTTCGGCAACGGAAAGGCCCGAGCGCTGGTCTGGAACTTTCCCGATCCGGTGCCCGTCCATCGTGAACCGCTCTACACTGTGCGGCGCGATCTCCTTCCCGAATACCGAACGTATGACGACCGCCACGACTTCCGCCTGCCCGCACTCTACTGGTCGATCCAGAAGAACGATCTCTCCAAGGATTTCCCCTTCATCCTCACCAGCGGACGTCTGGTGGAGTTCGAAGGAGGTGGCGACGAGACCCGCGCCAACATCTGGCTCGCCGAGTTCCAGCAGGAAATGTTCGCTGAGATCAATCCAGACGATGCCAAGGTTCTCGGCATAGCGGATGGATCGCTGATCTGGATCTCAACTCCGGAAAAGGCGCGCGTGAAAGTTGCCGCCCTCGTATCGCCCCGGATCGGCAGAGGCGCCGTATTCATGCCGTTCCACTTTGCCGGCTGGTGGCAGGGCAAGGATCGGTCCGGCCACTATCCTGAGGGCACGGTCCCTTACGTCACCGGCGAAGCAGCCAATACGGCACTGACCTATGGATACGACGCCGTCACCTTCATGCAGGAGTCGAAGGCGTCGATCTGCCAGGTCACGAAGGCCTGAATCAGCGGAGTCGTGGGGGGCGACTCGAAAAAAGAAAGGACGCAATCCATGGCACGCATGAAATTTCTATGCGATGCGGACCGATGTATCGAGTGCAACGCCTGTGCCACGGCCTGCAAGAACGAGCACCAGGTGCCATGGGGCATGGTTCGCCGGCGCGTCATCACCATCAACGACGGCCAGCCCGGCGAGAAGTCGATTGCAACCTCGTGCATGCATTGTACCGATGCCCCTTGCATCGCCGTGTGCCCTGTCGACTGCATCTATCAGACAAACATCGGCGTGGTACTGCACGACAAGGATACATGCATCGGCTGCGGCTATTGCTTCTATGCCTGCCCATTCGGCGCACCTCAGTATCCCCAAGCAAGCAATTTCGGCACGCGTGGAAAGATGGACAAGTGCACATTCTGCGCAGGCGGTCCCGAACCGGATGGTTCCGACGCAGAGTTCCAGAAGTACGGCCGCAACCGGATTGCGGAAGGCAAGCTGCCCCTTTGCGCGGAAGTGTGCTCGACGCGAGCGCTGCTTGCCGGCGACGGCGATATCGTCTCCGAAATATATCGTGAACGCACCGTCAAGCGCGGCTATGGCGACGGAGCCTGGGGCTGGTCCACGGCCTACTACGGCTCACAGGCGTCTTAGTGTAGCGCGTGCCCGGATCACATCTGCAAATTCAAAAGCGAGGAAACAGGAGATATTGAGATGTCCGCAGTACGCACGGGTGGGGGAATTGCCGCTGCTATCCTGGCGCTCCTGCTTGCCTGGCTGGCGGTGGCCAGTTTCGGCGCCGATAGCGTTGTGGAGCCAACCGTTTCCTTTGAACCGGCCAATACAGCTCGATCTGAAACTTCAAGTGCCGCTGTTCGCGATGCGATGACCGAGCGCACACGGCTCATGGGCGACAGACTGCAGAGCGGCACGATCGCCGGTGTCGACGTTGCTTCTCAACAACCTGGACAAAGGGAGCGCTTTACGACCTCGCAAGGCGTCGCCAATCCCGAGGCGCTTGTCCGGTCCTGGCGCCAACGCGGCGAGAATGCCGGCATCCTTCGAGATCCCGATTTTACGAGCGGCATCTCTTCTCTACCCTACGAGAACGCCGCTCTTCTGGAACAACCCGAAGGGCGCGATTGGCGTCGCACACATAACGGTATGATCAAATATGGCGGCGGCTGGCTCATTCTGGGCACGGCATTGGCGCTGGCGTTGTTCCTATTCGCGCGCGGTCGCATACGCACTGCGAATGGCCAATCGGGTATCAAGATCGAACGCTTTTCCGCCATCGAACGGGCAAACCACTGGATGACCGCAACAGGGTTCATCCTCCTTGCCCTCACCGGCCTGGTCATCACTTATGGAAAGCCGTTGCTCCTGCCGCTGATAGGCCCGGGCGCATTCAGCACACTTGCTCAGGGTTCCGCATGGACACATATGGCATCGGCCGTGCCCTTCGTCGTCGGCGTTGTCGGAATGGCGGTGATGTGGATGCGCCAGAACATTCCTACCCGCCGGGACGTCGAATGGCTGAAACGGGGTGGTGGCTTCATGCATGCCTCCGACGAGGCACCGCCGGCGCGGCGGTTCAACGCCGGCCAGAAGATCGTGTTCTGGGGTGTCGTACTTGGCGGACTTGTCGCTCTGACGACAGGGATTGCGCTGATGTATCCCTTCCTTTGGCTTGGCATCACCGGCATGCAATGGGCGCAGACGCTGCACGCAGCCATCGGGCTTGCCCTCATCGCCTTGATCATTGGCCACATCTACATCGGCACGATCGGCATGGAAGGCGCCGTCGACGCAATGTGGACCGGTAACGTCGATGCGAACTGGGCCCGCGAACACCACAGGCTCTGGTACGACAGCCTCGGCAAGGAAACCGCATTGCAGCACCAAAATGCACCATCGAAGGCGGGCGGCACCAAATTCACAGGTTCGCCAGCCGAGTGAGGCCCGGTCCTGCCCCAATGAACCGAAGCCGAGGAGAGGAATGCCACCGCTCGAAATAAAGGGTGCCAAGCTTGCTAGGACTACCGCCCATTCTCGGGGCCGGGTTGAAAGCGAGGATCAAGTTATGAAAAGCTTTGTCAGCGGACTCGTAGCGGCGATGCTGCTATTCCTTGCAGCCATATTCGTAATGTACGAGACGCCGGTCCGGACAGACCAGGCGCGCGAACCCGGTGGCGACGTACATCTGGACTCGCGGACATAGGACTCGCGGACATCGACTATTCCGCTGCATGTGCCTGCCCCATCTGTTCGATCCCTCAAATGCAAGGAGAGCAGAAGGGCGGCAGCAGCGCAAAACACCAGATTGCAGCCCCTCACGGTCGCTTCAGCAAGGCCGGCCGACCTCAACTGCGATGATGCGCCGACACTGAAGCCGCCAATTCGCCGATCTGCCTCTGAGACGCATGATCGGCCTGCTCAGCCTCGGAAATGTTTCGCACGCCGAGCACGTCACTCCTGTTTCAAGTCAGAATGACGAACGCTTCAAGGCTCGCAGTTCGCATTCGGATCCGGACAATCTGCTTACCGACCATATTTTCGGCGATCAAAAACATCGGTCGTATCTAGTG
>CAZDNY010000142.1:0-7620 GCA_964506885.1 uncultured Hyphomicrobiaceae bacterium
GACGATCTGCGCCTGGACGCTCATGTCCAGTGCGCTGGTCGGCTCGTCGAGCATGACGAACTTGGGACCCAGCACCATGGCCCGGGCAATGGCGATGCGCTGGCGTTGCCCGCCGGAGAATTCATGCGGATAGCGGTCCTGGCTGTCGGGATCGAGCCCCACCTCGCGCAGGGCCTCTCCTACGCGATGGCGGCGCTCCTCATAGGACAGCTGGGGCTGCTGGATGAGCAGGCCTTCCTCGATGATCTGGCTGATGGACAGGCGTGGGGAGAGCGAGCCGTAGGGATCCTGGAAGACGATCTGCATTTCCTTGCGCAGGGGACGCATCTGCTTTTGTGTCAGACCGTCGATACGATTGCCGACATAGGCGATGGGCCCCTTGGAGGAAATCAATCGCAACAGAGCCAGGCCGAGCGTCGTCTTGCCCGAGCCCGACTCGCCAACGACGCCAAGCGTCTGTCCGGCGCGCAGCTTCAGCGATAGGCCGTCGACGGCCTTGACGTGATCGACGGTGCGCTTCAACAGGCCCGACTTGATCGGGAACCAGACCTTGAGATCGTCGGCTTCGATGACGACGGGGCGGCTTTCGTCGGCCTTGGGAGGATCGCCCTTCGGCTCGGCGTTGATCAGGTGGCGCGTGTAGGAATGCTGCGGATTGGTGAAGACCTCTTCCATCTGGCCTTCCTCGACGATCTCGCCGGACTTCATCACATATACGCGCTCGGCCATCTTGCGGACGATGCCCAGGTCGTGGGTGATGAGCAGCATGGCCATGCCCATCTCTTTACGCAGATCGGCGAGAAGCTGCAGGATCTGCGCCTGGATGGTGACATCGAGGGCGGTGGTCGGTTCGTCGGCGATCAGCAGTTCGGGCTCGTTGGCGAGCGCCATGGCGATCATGACGCGCTGACGCTGGCCGCCCGACAATTCGTGCGGATAGGCACCGAGCCGCTTTTCCGGTTCATGGATGCCGACTTTTTGAAGCAGTTCGAGGACGCGCTTCCTGGCGCTCGCGTCGTCCATGCCGCGATGCAGCTTCAAGACCTCGCCGACCTGCCGCTCGATGGTGTGCAGCGGGTTCAGCGACGTCATGGGCTCCTGGAAGATGATGGAGATGCGGTCGCCGCGGATCGATTGCATGTCGCTGTCGGGAATCTTCAACAGGTCCTTGCCCTCGAAGAAGACCTCACCCGTGGGATGGGACGCCATCGGATAGGGAAGCAAGCGCAGGATGGACAGCGCGGAGACGGTTTTGCCGGAGCCCGATTCGCCAACGAGCGCGACGGTCTCGCCGCGGCCGATGCGGAACGAGACGCGGTCGACGGCGAGCGTCTTTCTGTCGCCCTTGCCGAAGGCGACGGAGAGGTTGCGGACCTGAACCAGCGTTTCGGACGTGCTCATGGCCGATCTCCTATTGGAAGGTCTTGCGCGGGTCGAGGGCGTCGCGCACGGCCTCGCCGATGAAGACCAGCAGCGAGAGCATGATGGCCAGGGTGAAAAAGCCGGTCAGGCCTAGCCATGGGGCTTCGGTGTGCTTTTTGCCTTGCAGCAGGAGTTCGCCGAGCGAGGCAGAACCCGGCGGCAGTCCGAGGCCCAGGAAGTCGAGTGCCGTCAGGGCCGAGATCGATCCCGACAGCAGGAACGGCATGAAGGTGAGGGTGGCGACCATGGCGTTGGGCAACAGGTGCTTCCACATGATCTTGGCATCCGACAGCCCGAGGGCGCGGGCCGCCTTGATGTACTCGAAGTTGCGGCCACGCAGGAACTCGGCGCGGACGACGCCGACGAGCGCGGTCCAGGAGAAGATCAAGAGCACGAAGAGCAGCGTCCAGAAGCCGGGGACCAGGACCGATGAAATGATCAGGAGAACGTACAGCGACGGGATAGCCGACCAGATCTCGAGGATGCGCTGGAAGATGAGATCGGTGCGGCCGCCGAAATAGCCCTGCACGGCACCCGCGGCGACACCGATGATGGACGACATGAAGGTGAGGATGAGCCCGAACAGGACGGAGACACGAAAGCCGTAGATGACACGGGCGACGACATCACGGCCCTGGTTGTCGGTGCCGAGCCAGTTGGTGTTGCCGAACTGCTGATAGCGCGCAAGCTGCTCGGGCGTGGTTTCGCACAGTTCAGCCTTGGAGGCCCAAGGTGGCGGCGATGGGAAGCCGAGGCACAATCCCGACGGCGATTTGCGCGTGGGGTAGTCCTTGTTGACCGTATCGTAGGAATAGCGAACGAGCGGCCACAGCACCCAGCCGTTGGCCTCGATCTCCTCGAGGATCACGGGGTCCTTGTAGTCGGTGGTGGCCAGAAAGCCGCCGAACTTGCTCTCGGGATAGTCGACCAAGACGGGTGAGAGCAATTCACCCTTGTAGCTGACGAGGATCGGCCGGTCGTTGGCGATGAAGTCGGCGAACAGCGAGATCGTGAAAAGCGCGAGGAAGACCCACAGGCTCCAGAAGCCGCGGCGATTGGCCCTGAAGTTGTCCCAGCGGCGCCGGTTGATCGGCGAAAGGTGGAACAGGGAGGAAATCCGCGCGCGCAGCGGCATGAGGCCGAAGGGGCTGCGTGCGCGCAATTGCGAGCGGGATGCTGCGGACCGGGCGTCCATGGCGTCAGACCTCCCGGCTCTCGAAGTCGATCCTGGGGTCGATGATCGTGTAGAGGAAGTCGGAGACGAGGTTCACGACCAGGCCCAGCAGCGAGAAGATGTAGAGCGTGGCGAAGACCACGGGATAGTCGCGGTTGATGATAGATTCAAAGCCCAGCAGGCCGAGACCGTCGAGCGAGAAGACCTGTTCGATCAGCAAGCTGCCGGAGAAGAAGGCTGAGATGAACGCGCCGGGGAAGCCGGCGATGATCAGCAGCATGGCATTGCGGAAGACGTGGCCATAGAGCACCTGGCGTTCGGAGAGGCCCTTGGCGCGCGCGGTGATGACGTACTGTTTGCGGATCTCGTCGAGGAACGAGTTCTTGGTCAGGAACGTCATCGTGGTGAAGGCGCCGAGCGCGATGGCGATCAACGGCAATGTCAAATGCCAGAAGTAATCGATGATCTTGCCCCAGGTAGACAGTTCGGCCCAGTTGTCTGAGGTCAGGCCGCGGGAGGGGAACCACTGGAAGAACGAGGAGCCTGCAAACAGGATCAAGAGCAGCACGGCGACCAGGAAGCCCGGCACGGCGTAGCCGATGACAAGGACGCCGCTGGTCCAGGTATCGAATTTCTCGCCGTCCTTGACGGCCTTGCGGATGCCGAGCGGTATCGAGATGAGATACGTGAGCAGCGTCATCCACAATCCGAGCGAGATGGAGACCGGCAGTTTCTCCTTGATCAGCTCCAGGACCGAGACATCGCGGAAGTAGCTCTTTCCGAAGTCGAAGGTGATGTAGTTCTTGAGCATCAGGAAGAAGCGCTCATGCGCCGGCTTGTCGAAGCCGAACTGCTTTTCGAGGCTCTTGATGAATTCGGGGTCGAGGCCCTGGGCGCCGCGGTACTTCGAGCTGACCGGGTCGGCTGAGCCTTGTCCTGGCACGTTCTGGCCCGACTGGCCGGAGAGGCTGTCGCTGGTGCCGCCGGAGAACCGGTCGGTGGCATTCACACCGGTGCCGGTCAACTGTGCGATGACGCGCTCGACCGGGCCGCCGGGGGCGAACTGGATGATGATGAAGCTGATCGCCATGATGCCGAACATGGTCGGGATCATGAGCAGAATGCGTTTGAGCAGGTAGGCGGCCATCGGTCGGGGGTCGTCCCTTTTCTCGTGCGGACGCGTGTATTGTCAGTCGCTCGCGTCCCGCTTACCTCGTCGATTTCAGCTGTGCCGCTTTTTGTGCGTCATACCACCACGTGTCAATGACGCCGCGTGCATACCTGGGCTTGGTGGCAGGACGCGAAAACTTGTTCCAATAAGCCAGATGATGCGCCGCCTTGTACCAGTGCGGCACCCAATAATAGCCGGTGCGCAGGACGCGGTCCGCTGCGCGCGCGGCGGTTTCGAGTTCGGCCCGCGTCTTTGCGGCCATGATACGTTCGATCAGCGCATCGACAACGGGGTCGGCGATGCCGGCCAGATTGTAGCTGCCGTCGGTCATCGCCGTCTCCGAGCCCCAGAAGGTCTTGAGTTCGACGCCCGGTGTGAGCCGCATGGTGTAGCGCTCGGTGGTCAGATCGAAATCGAACGACTTGACGCGGCGCTCGTACTGGGCGGGATCGACGCGGCGCAGGGAGGCGTCGATGCCGATTGCCCGCAGGTTTTTCACGTAGGGCAGGATGATGCGCTCGAAGGATGGCGAGAAGATCAGGATCTCGACGCTCAGCGGTTCACCTTGCGCGTTGACACGCAGCGTTCCCTTCTGCTGCCAGCCGGCTTCATTGAGCAGTCCTGCCGCCTCGCGCAGCAGTCTGCGGTCGGTGCCCGAGCCGTCGGAGACGGGCGGTGTGGTGGCATCGCCGAAGACCTCTGGCGGCAGCTTGTCGCGGAACGGCTCGAGCAATGCCAGTTCCTCGGGCGACGGCTTGCCTTCGGCCTTCATTGGAGAGTTCTCGAAGAAACTCGATGTGCGCTGGTAGAGCCCGTAGAACAGGTTCTTGTTGGTCCATTCGAAATCGAAGGCGAGACCCAACGCCTTCCTGACGCGCGGGTCCTTGAACTTGTCGCGGCGCGTGTTGATGAAGAAGCCTTGCGCGCCAGAGGGCGTGTCGTCGGGCAGGCTTTCCTTGATCATGCGGCCCTGCGTAACGGCGGGAATGTCGTAGGCCGTGGCCCAGTCGACGGAGGTGAACTCCTCGCGGAAATCGAACGAACCCGATTTCAGATTGGTCAGTTCGGCCGTGCGGTCGCGGAAGTACTCGAAGCGGATCTCGGCGAAGTTGAAGCGGCCCTTGTTGACGGGCAGATCGCGCGCCCAATAGTCGTCGCGCAGCTTGTAGAGGACGAATGTGCCCGCCTTGAAATCTGCGATCTTGTAGGGACCGGAGCCCAATGGCGGGGTGAGCGAGGTCTCCTCGAACGTGTTGGCCGTATAGAAGGCTTTCGACAGGACGGGCAGGGTGGCGACGTTGATAGGCAGGTCGCGGACCAGTGTGCCCTTGAAGGTGTAGCGCACGGTCCGGGGATCGACGGCTTCCGCGTTGTCAACGTCGCGCAAGGCGATGCGGTAGCGCGGATGGCCTTTTTCCTTGAGTGTCTGGAATGAAAAGACGACGTCGCCGGCGGTCACGGGGCTGCCATCGGCGAACGTTGCCTCGGGGCGCAACCGGAATGTGACGGACATCCCATCGTCGGCAACCTCAGCGGTGCTGGCCAGGAGGCCATAGACGGCATCGGGCTCGTCGAAGGCGCGGACCATCAGGCTGTCGGACAACAGTTCCAGCCCCTGTGCGGCGTCGCCCTTCAGGATGTGGTCGTTGAAACTGTCGAACGTGATGCGCCCGGCGGGGCCGACCATGGAGATGCGTCCGCCCTTGGGGGCGTCCGGGTTGACGTAATTGAAATGGGTGAAGTCGGCGGGGTAGGCCAGCGGGCCGAAGACGGACAGACCGTGACGGGGTTCGCCCGCATGGCTCGGTGATAAGCTGGCGGCACCCGCAAAGGACAGCGTAAGCGCTGCGATGGCGGATACGGCGGCCGCCATCGTCTTTCGGCCAAGGCGTGCGGGCCACCCAGGCGTGGGGGCGGATGCGGCCGCTGTCATCGGCCGAGCCCCGTCCTGACGGCGTCTGCCTTCCCGGCATCATACCACCAGGTGATGGAGGTGCCCGGAGACTGCGAGGGCAGCTTATCGGGCCGGCCGAAGCGGTCCCAGGAGGCGAGGCGGTCGTAGGGATAGTACCACTGCGGAACGACGTAATGGCTCCACAGCAGGACTCGGTCGAGCGCGCGCGTGGCAGCGACAAGTTCGGCGCGGTCCTTGGCCAGGATGATGCGATCGATCAGCTTGTCGACGGCGGGGTTGGAGACGCCAGCGATGTTGCGGGAGCCTTCGCGCTTGGCGGCGTCCGAGCCCCAGAAGTCGCGCTGTTCGTTGCCGGGAGAGTGGGACTGGCCGAAGGAGCCGACGACGATGTCGAAGTCGAAGCTGTCGAGGCGGCGCTTGTACTGCGAGGTATCGACGATGCGCGCGGTGGCGGCGACGCCGATCTTCTTGAGATCCTCGATGTAGGGCAGCACGATGCGCTCGAAGTCGGGCTGGACGAGCAGGAATTCGGCCTTGAGAACTTCACCGTTGGCGTTGGTCAGCTGGCCGCTCTTGAGAGTCCACCCCGCCTCGCCCAGCAGCTTGAGGGCCTGACGCATATTATTGCGGTGTTCCATGCCGGTCGCGGCCTGAGGGTTCGCATAAGGTGTGGTGAAGACCTCAGGCGGGATGTCGGCCTTCAGCTCATCGAGAATTTCCTTCTCGCGGCCTTCGGGCAGGCCTGTTGCGGCAAGCTCTGAGTTGTTGAAGTAGCTCTCAGCGCGGATGTACTGGCCATAGAACAGCGTCTTGTTGAGCGTGGCGAAGTCGAAGGCCAGATTGAAGGCGCGGCGTACACGCGGGTCGGCGAACTGCGGACGCCGCGAATTCAAGACGAAGGCCTGCATGCCGGAGACGCGGGCGTGCTTCAACTGCTCCTTCTTGACCAGTCCTTTCTTGACGGATTCGAAATTGTACTGTGTGGCCCAGCGGTTGGCCGAGTTCTCGTTCCACATGTCGATGTCGCCGGCCTTGAACGCTTCGAAAGCCGGGGTGGCGTCGCGGTAGTAGCTGAAGACGAGCTCGTCGAAGTTCCACAGTCCCTTCTGTACGGGCAGATCCTTGCCCCAATAGTCGGCGACGCGCTCGTAGACGATGGCGCGGCCGGCATCGACGGACTTGATCTTGTAGGGGCCGGAGCCGAGCGGAATCTCAAGCGTGGACTTGGTGATGTCGCGCTTCTGTCCGTTCGCGTCGGCGCCCTCCCAGTAGTGCTTGGGCAGGATGGTCAACTGCCCGACGATCAGAGGCAGCTCGCGGTTGCCCTTCATGTCGAAGCGGAAGGTGACCTCGTTGTCGCCCGTCTTCTCCGCGGCGACCACGTTCTTGTAATAGAAGGCGTACTGCGGGTGGGCGGCTTTCAGGGCGCCGAGCGAGAAGATGACGTCGTCGGCGGTAACGGGCTTGCCGTCATGCCACTTGGCGTTGGTGCGCAGTCCGAAGGTGACGGAGGAATAATCGTCGGGATGCGATACCCACTCGGCAATCAGGCCGTACTCGGTTGACGGCTCGTCAGGCGAGGAACTCATCAGCGAGTCGTAGATGAAGCCCAGGCCTTCGGCGGGCTGGCCCTTGATGGAGAAGCCATTGAGGCTGTCGAACGAGCCCATTTCCCAGCGGCGCAGGCGACCTCCCTTGGGGGCATCGGGATTGACCCAGTCGAAGTGCTGGAAGCCGGGCGGCATCTTGGGCTCACCCACGAGTGACAGAGCGTGATGGCGCGTTGCGGCCGTCGCGGCGTCTTGCGCCTGCACGTCAAGGGCGGCCAGACCGAGGGCCAGCGCAAGAGCGAGAGACAGGGCGCCTGTGATGCCGGCGCGCACCGCGCGTTCGTTCCGCTGAGCCATAGTCGCAATGCCCTTTACCTTGGTTGCAGCG
>CAZDNY010000143.1:0-7615 GCA_964506885.1 uncultured Hyphomicrobiaceae bacterium
CACAGACCGGAGGCCCGGCTGGTCCCCGGCCGGAACTGGGCAAAGTCAACCTCACCAACCGCCACCTCGAATACGCGCTGACCTGGTACGGCCTCGCCCTCACGCTGTTGGGCGTCTATCTGGCCTTTGCCGTAAGCCGCTGGCGCAAAGGCGGTTGACCGGTGCGGCTGCAAATGAAGCGCATACAACTCGGCAGTGTTACCGGTACGGCGGCGGCCTGTTTTCCGGGCTCCTTCTGCGCCCCTTGCCTTGTTTGCCGCCCGCCCCGGCAGTAGGGTGCGCGACGATCACGAAGCCCCCGGAGCCGGCCACGACGCAACACGTCGTCAGCCGCCCGAAACCGAACCAGCACGAGGCCCCGCTTGTCGTCGCCATTCACATACATTTCCACGCGCGGAACAGCACCCAGGCTTGGTTTCGAGGACGTGCTGCTGGCCGGCCTCGCCCGCGACGGCGGCCTCTATGTTCCGGAAGTCTGGCCGCGCCTGACCCAGGACGAAATCGCGTCATTCGCTGGCAAGCCGTTTGCTGAAATCGCCGTGTCGATCATCGACCGCTTCGCCGGCGGCACAATTGCGCGCGCAGACCTTTCGCGCATGGCGGGCGACGCCTACGCCACCTTCGGCAACGCCGCTGTAACACCGCTCGTTCAGGTCGAACCAGATACCTTCATACTCGAGCTGTTCCATGGGCCCACACTCGCCTTCAAGGATGTGGCGATGCAGCTGCTCGCGCGCTTGATGGATCATGTGCTCGAAAAACGCGGTGAGCGCGTGACGATCGTCGGCGCGACCTCGGGCGATACCGGCGGCGCGGCAATAGAAGCCTTCCGCGGCTCGAAACGCTGCGATGTCGTCATCCTGTTCCCCGACGGCCGCGTGTCGGATGTTCAGCGTCGCATGATGACGACGCCGACCGAGGACAATGTTCACGCGGTGGCCATAGACGGTACGTTCGATGATTGCCAGGCGCTTGTGAAGGCGATGTTCAACGACCACGCCTTCCGCGATCGCGTTCGTCTGGCCGGCGTCAATTCGATCAACTGGGCCCGCATCGTTGCCCAGGTCACTTACTACTTCGCCGCGGCAACGGCGTTGGGCGCGCCGCATCGCAAGGTCGCGTTCTCCGTTCCGACCGGTAACTTCGGCGATATCTTCGCTGGATACGTGGCCCGCCGCATGGGGCTCCCCATTGCAGACCTCGTCATTGCGTCGAACGAAAACGACATCCTGCCGCGTACCGTCGAAACCGGTACCTATGAAATGCGTAACGTCGTCGCCACCACGTCGCCGTCCATGGACATCCAGATATCGTCGAATTTCGAGCGCTACCTGTTCGAAGCCTCGAGCCGCGACGATGCCTACGTGCGCGGTGTCATGGGCTCGCTCGCACAGTCGCGCCGTTTCGAGGTCGGCAACAGCGTGGCCGAGCACCTGCGCACCGACTTCTCCGCCGCCGCCGTCAGCGAACAGCGGGTCGCCAAGGCGATCCGCGATGTGAAAGAGGCGAGCGCCTATCTGATGGACCCGCACACGGCCTGCGGATACGCCGCCGCTTCCGCCGCCCGCCGCGAAGGGCACTACGAACCGCGCGTCGTGCTTTCGACCGCGCACCCCGCCAAGTTCCCCGACGCCATTGAAAAGATTACCGGTGAGCGCCCGCCGCTGCCTGAACGGCTGTCGAGCCTGATGACCGACGAGGAACGCTTCGAACGCGTGCCGGGCGATCTCGCCGCTGTGCAGCGCTTCGTCGAAGAGCGCGCCCGCGCCGTCCGCGAGGCCTCCTAATGACGACCGAGATCACGACGCTCCCCAACGGTCTGCGCGTCGTCTCCCATCACATGCCGCACCTGGAAACGCTGTCGCTCGGCATCTGGGTGGCAACCGGCGCACGCCACGAGACCGAGCCCGAGCACGGCATCTCGCACTTCCTCGAGCACATGGCCTTCAAGGGCACCGCCCGCCGGACCGCCCAGATGATCGCCGAGGAAATCGAGACCATCGGCGGTGAACTGAACGCCGCGACGAGCCTGGAGAACACCGCCTATTTCGCCCGCATTCTGAAAGGCGACGAAGGCGTGGCGCTCGAGATCCTCGCTGACATCCTCCAGAATTCGTTGTTCGATCCCGAAGAGTTGGAGCGCGAGCGTGAAGTGATTTTGCAGGAAATCGCCGCAACGCGAGATATCCCGGACGACATCGCCTACGATCTGCTTCAGGAAGCTGCGTTTCCCGATCAGCCCGTGGGCCGTCCCATCCTCGGCACGGTCGACAGTGTCAGGAGCTTCGACAAGGCACGCCTCGATTCCTTCCTGACACGTCACTATGCGCCCGAACACATGGTCGTGTCGGCAGCGGGCGCAATCCACCATGATTCCCTGGTCCGCCACGTTGAAGCCCTATTCGGGGCGCTTCCTCGGGGTTCGCAGCGCGAACTGGTGAGGGCGCGCTATTCTGGAGGCGTGCGCGCGTATCGGCGCCGCTTTGAGCAAAGTCACGTCCTGCTTGGCTTCGAGGCGCCGTCCTATCACGCGGAGGATTTCTTCGCCGCGCAGGTCTTTTCGGGGCTTTTTGGCGGGGGCATGTCGTCGCGTTTGTTCCAGGAAGTCAGGGAACGTCGCGGCCTGTGCTATTCGATTTATTCGTCCGCGTGGGCCCTGGCCGACGCCGGGCTCTTTTCGATCCATGCGGCGACGGGGGCCGACATGACGACCGAGTTGAGCAAAGTGGTGGTGGATGAGCTGAGCGCTGTCGCGCGCACTGGCGCCAGCGAGGCCGAGGTTGCACGTGCCAAGGCACAACTCAAGGCCGGCTTGCTCATGGGGCTTGAGAGTTCGTCGGCGCGCGCCGAGCAGATGGCCCGCCACCTGATCGCCCATGACCGCCTCATTCCGACGGAGGAGCTGATAGCACGCGTTGACCAGGTGAGCGGCGAGGATGTGAAGGCATTTGCAGCGCGGCTCGTTTCGGGGGCGCCGTCGATCGTCGTCGTCGGCTCCGGTCGCCAGTCGCAGGCCGAAGCCGACCGTCTTGCCGACATGATCGGTTCCAGAGCCTGAGGAGCTCGAATGGCGCTTCTCAGAACCACAAGGTCGTCGGACGCTGCTCCCATCATCAGGGGCAAGGGCGTCATGCTGCGTGCTCCCCACATGGTGGACTATCCCGCCTGGGCGGAGTTGCGCTCCGCCAGCCGCGATCACTTGCAGCCCTGGGAACCGCTCTGGTCGCGCGATGAACTCTCGCGCGCCGCTTTCCGTCATCGTGTTCGTCACTATCAGCGCGAAGCCCGCGAGGACCTGGGCTATGCATTTCTCGTCTTCGCCGCGCCGCAGCCCGATACCGCCTCGCTCGGGCAGAAGGCTGCCTACCTGGCCGCGCGCCCGCAGGTCTATGCAGATCGAGACGCTCCCGCATTGATCGGTGGCGTCACTTTGACCAACGTGCGCCGCGGCGTGACCCAGGCGGCGACACTCGGCTACTGGCTTGGCGCGCCCTACACCGGCCGCGGCTACATGAGCGATGCACTGAGCGCACTCATCCCGTTCGCCTTCGATGTCCTGCGCCTGCACCGTATCGAAGCGGCCGTGATGCCGCGCAACACGCCATCGGTCCGCCTTCTGGATCGCCTCGGTTTTGCCCGTGAAGGCGTCGCGCGCCGCTACCTCAAGATCGCCGGAACGTGGGAGGATCACATCGCCTTCGCCCTGCTGGCCGAGGATGTCGGCCGTGCCGACGGGGGGGCGTCATGAGCTGGTGCGGGGGGAATGCCAGTCAGGACCGCCTGGGCAGCACCGGAGCAATGGTGCGCAGTACAGTGCGGCTCGCGCGCGCAACCTTGTCGGCTCTGCTCGTCATGATGATGTCGTGGCTTCTGGCGGTGCCGGCCGCCGCACTGAAGCCGATCGTTGTCACGTCCGAGAAGGACCACATCGAGATCACCACGCTGGGCGACGGCTATGCGGGCCGAGGCGACAGCCTGATGGTCGAGACGGCCGCAGGTGGCGACGGGGTCACCGGACGTATCTCGGTGAAGGCTGCGACGCCGGGTACCAACCCCAACTGGATCGTTTTCGCGCTGACCAACCCGACCGACAAGCCCATTGAGCGATGGCTCACCGCCGACCGCTACACGATGGCGGGGTCCGGCGTCATCTGGCCTGATCTCGATGCCCGCCGCATCGAGGCCGTCACACCTTCCGTCGGCTTCATCCCCCAACGCATCAAGTCGGACCGCGCCGACATCTTTGCGCTCACGCTGGAGCCGGGCCAGACCATCACGTACGTGGCCGAACTCTCCTCCGAACGCTTTGCCCGCATTCATCTGTGGAAGCCGCTGGAATACGAAGTCCGCTTCCGCGATCGCCAGCTCTTCAACGGCATCATGCTCGGCCTGTCCGTGCTGACAGCGCTGTTCCTGACGGTGATCTTCGCCGCCAACCACAAGCTGATCTTCCCCGCGTCCGCGCTTCTGGCGTGGTGCGTGCTGGCGTATCTGTGCGTGGACTTCGGCTTCTTCCACAAGATCTTCAACATGAAGCCGGAGGACAACGCGGTCTACCGCGCCGCCGCCGAGAGTGCCATGGCGGCAAGCCTCGTCATGTTCCTGCACGCCTTCCTGCGTTTGGGCCTGACGCACGGCCTGATCCGCATGCTCTCGCTGGTGTGGATCATGGCGCAGTTGGCGCTGGTCGCGGTGGCTGCCATCGATCCGCGCCTCGCCGCCACCTTCGCGCGCTTCTCCTTCGTCGTCATCGGCGGAATCGGCGGACTGGCGACGCTCTATCTCGCAATCCGCGGGCAGGACCGCGCCATGCACCTGCTGCCGCCGTGGATCTTGTTCCTGGTCTGGATCTTCCTGGCCGGAGTCGTGCTCACCGGGCGTTTGTCGGGTGACATCTTCGTCTCTGCCCTGATCGGCGGCCTCGTGCTGATTCTGCTGCTCGTCGGCTTCGTCGTCACGCAGTTCGCCTTCCGCTCGCTCGAACCGCTTGCAGGACTGGCGCCGTCCGACAGCCAGTTGCGCGCGATCGCCGTGGACGGGGCGCGCTCGGCCGTGTGGGAATGGTCGAGCCGTCGCGACGAGATCAAGGTCGGCGAGATCATCGAGCAGGCGCTGGGACTGACGACCGGTGAACTCAACGTCAAGGTCGACGATTTCTTGCAGTACGTGCACCCCGCCGACCGTGAGCGCTTCCGTCTGTCACTGTGGTCTGTCCAGGAGCGCGCCGGTGGCAAGATCCGCGCCGATTTCCGTATGCGCCACGCTGACAACTCCTACCGCTGGTTCGAACTGGAGGCCGCCTCGGTCGATACGGGAGATCGCCGCGCCATCCGTTGCGTCGGCCTGATGCGCGATGTCACCGAGATGAAGATGGCGCATGAGCGCCTGCTGCAGAATGCCGTTCATTGCAGCCTCACAGGTCTTCCGAACCGCGAGCTGCTCATCGACCGGATGTCGAATGCGATCATGCGCGCGCGCTCCGGCGAACAGATCCGGCCGGCGGTGTTCTTCATCGACATCGACAAGTTCAAAAGCATCAACGCGTCGCTGGGTTTCGTTGTCGGCGATAGCCTGCTGCTCAACGTCGCCCGCCGGCTGCAGCGCCACTTGAGTCCCAATGACACGCTGGCCCGCATTGGCGGCGACCAGTTCGCGATCCTGTTCGTCGATCAGCAGAACCCGCGCGAGCTGGCAAGCCTCGCCGAGCGTATCCGCCGCAGCCTGCGCGCGCCGATGCACATTGCCAGCCAGGAGGTCGTGTTGACCGGCTCGATGGGCATCGCGATTTTCGACGGTGAGGAAGCCTCCGGCAGCGATCTGCTCAAGGAGGCGGAGATCGCGATGTACCGCGCCAAGCGCACCGGCGCAGACCGCATCGAGATCTTCCGCCCCGAGATGCGCGGTGAGCCCAACGATCGCGATCTGATGGAAGCCGCATTGCGCAAGGCAATCGACAAGGATCAGATCAAGCGCCTCGTCAGCAGCCTCACTCGCTTCCTCGATGTGTCCGACAGAACCGCGATCCAGGCGTCTGTCGACGGGATTGGATCGGACCTGCGCGTCGAGCATTCAGCGAGGCTTGGTGGCACCTACGTCCTCGACCAGATCTGGCGTCGACTCGAGATCGACTCGACCCTCGTCGCGCTCCTGCGCCAGCGCTCTTTCGATATCGACGTCGAGCGCCTGGTCTTCGCCATGGTCGCCAACCGAGCTTTGGATCCGCGGTCCAAACTCGCCATGGAGCGATGGGTCGGGAGAAAGAACCACATCGAAGGCCTCGAGACGGTGCAGTCACATGCGCTGTACCGCACGATGGACTTCCTGATCGAGCACGGCGATGCCATTCAGGAGGCGGTGTTCTTCTCGGTCGCCAACCTCCTCAACCTCGAGGTGGATCTGCTGTTTTTCGACACCACGAGCACCTACTTCGAGGTCGAGGACATCGAAGAGGACGACTTGCGTCAGCACGGTCACTCCAAGGACTCCCGCCCAGACCTGCCCCAGGTGGTGATCGGGCTTGCGGTGACCCGAAGCGGGATCCCGGTGCGATGCTGGGTGTGGCCGGGTAACACCGCGGATGCGTCCACCGTCGAGGAAGTGCAGCGGGATCTCGGGGGATGGAAGCTGTCACGGGTCATCTGGGTCGTCGACCGGGGCTTTGCCGGCGAAAAGCAGCGGCACACCTTCCAGCGAGGCGGCGGCCACGTCATCGTCGGTGAGAAGCTCAGGGGAGCCGGCAAAGACAACCACGAGGCACTCAAGCGGCCGGGTCGATTCAGGAAGGTCCGCGACAACCTCGAGGTCAAGGAGGTCGAGGTCGGCGAGGGATCGGGCGAGCGTCGATTCGTGGTCGTCCGCAACCCCGAGCAGGCCGATCGTGACCGGGCGGTGCGCACCGCGCTGCTTGATCGGCTCGAGGAAGCGATCGCGCATGTCAACCGGTCTGCAAAGGGCCACTCCAAGGCTGTGTGCGCGTTGAAGAGTCATCGTGCTTACGGGCGCTATGTGCGCGAGCTGAAGAACGGGAAGCTGGCCATCGATCGCGCCAAGGTCAAGGCCGAGGAGAAGCTGGACGGGAAGTACCTGATCTCCACCACCGATCCCACGCTCTCGGCAGAGGACGTGGCCCTCGGTTACAAGCAGCTCCTCGAGGTGGAACGGGCTTTCCGAACAATGAAGAGCACCCTCGATCTGCGGCCGCTCTACCATCGGCTGCCCGATCGCATCACGGCGCATGTCCTGCTGTGCTGGCTCGGCCTGCTCCTCATCCGAGTGGCGGAGAACGAGTCGGGTCAATCCTGGGAGCAGATGCGGGACACTCTCGAGGAGATCTCGCTGGTGAAACTTTGTGGAAAAGATGGGCGGGTCCAGATGGTGACCGAGCCCACCGACGAGCAGCGTAAGACTCTGACAAATCTCGGTGTTAAGCCACCAAGGCGTGTGCAGCGAATCGCCGAAAACGCCTGAATCCTGTAGACACTACGCTTTCTGAGCACCTTTCAGATCCCACTGGGAACAATGAGCTTATGCGTACCCGATGCCTACCACTGTCGAAGGCGGGTAAGGGGTTAAGAGGTTAAGAGGTTAAGGGTCAGGGAGAACTGCTTCATCCTTC
>CAZDNY010000144.1:0-7552 GCA_964506885.1 uncultured Hyphomicrobiaceae bacterium
GACGCCGATGATGTAGAAAGTGGCGCCGATGGTGCCCATGATCAGGTACTGATAGGCCGACAACAGCGCGCGCCGGTTTCGACCGAGCGCAATCAGCGTGTAGGTGGCGAGCGAGGAGATCTCCAGGAACACAAAGGCGTTGAAGGCATCGCCGGTGATGACGATGCCGAGCAGGCCGGCGAGGCACAGCAGATACATGGTGTAGAACCATGGCTGCTTGTGAGAGTCGATTTCGGCGGCGACGCTCTTCCTGGCGTAGGGGATGGACACGAGGCCGATGAGCGAAATCAGCAAGAGCACGAACCCGTTGAGCAAATCGACGCGGTACTCGATGCCGAACGGTGCGGTCCACGAACCCATGACATAGGAAATCGGCTGGCCGGTCTGGATGACCTGCAGCAGCAGGCCGGCCGAAATGAAAGGCGCAAGTATGCTGGCGACGGCGGCGATGATCCATGCGGACACGCCGCTGCGGGTGAGTGCGGCGAATGCCGCACCGAACAACGGGACCAGGATCTGCAGGATAGGAAGATGCTCTTGCAGGCTGATCATTGATCCTCGTCCTTGGCGAAGATCTCATCTTCGTCGATCGTGCCGTATTCCTCTGAGATTCGCACGACGAGAGCCAGTCCGACTGCCAGGGTGGCGACGCCGACGACGATCGCGGTCAGCATGAGCACGTGCGGCAGGGGGTTGGAGTAAATCTTGAAGTGGTGATCATAGATCGGCGCGGTTCCGCCGATGATGCGGCCTGGCGCCAGATAAAGCAGATAAACGGAAGTCTGGAAGAGGCCGAGGCCCACCAGTTTCTTGATCATGTTTCCGCGGGCGATGACGATATAGAGCCCGGCCACCATGAGAAAGATAGTGATGTAGTAGTTGTAATGATCGATGAACTGCTCGAGCTGCTCCATCATGGACGCCCCCGATCCGCAAACGCGTAGAAGATGGCCAGCATGGTGCTCGACACGGTGACGATCACTCCGGTCTCGACCAGCAGGATGCCCCACTCGTGTGCGTGCAGGAAGTCGCTTCCGTAGACACTGTAGTCGAGGTAGCGCCCGCGGCCCATCAGCATTGCGGGCAGGCCAGCGGCGGCAAATATCATGACGCCCAGCGGGATCATGCGCTCGACGAGGGTCTGGGGAACGATGCGGCGGGCGGCGTCGATGCCGAAGATGATTGCGTAGAGGATGATTGCGGCAGCCAGGATGACTCCGGCCTGAAAGCCGCCACCGGGTCCGTAATCGCCATGGAAGTGGACGTAGAGCGCGAAGATCAGCATGAACGGAAGCAGCAGCTTGGCGCCCACGCGCAAAATGAGGTTGAGCTTCATGCGGCCGTCTCCTCACGCTCGTCGTCCTTGAGCCGTTTTCGGCGGCCGCGCAGCAGGAGCATGACGCCGATGCCGCCGGTGAAGATCACCACTGTCTCTCCCAGCGTGTCGTAGCCACGGAAGTCGCCGAGCACGGCCGTGACGACATTGGGAGGCATGCGATGTTCGGCCGAGGCGGAGATGTAGTCGGGAGCAACGTGCTTGTGCATGGGCGCGTCCTGCGCACCGAATGGCGGCAGCTGATTGGTGCCCCAGATCAGTGCTGCGCCAGTCACGCCGGCGACGAACAGCGGCAACAGCGCGGTGTGGACTGGCGGATATTCGCGCGAGCCGGTGAGGAACAGGGTCGCCAGCAGGACGACAGTGGAGATTCCTGCCCCCACAGAGGCTTCCGTCAATGCCACGTCGACGGCGTCGAGCACCATCATGACGCTGGCCATCAGGAAGCTGTAGATGCCGGCGAGGATGACGACGCCGAACAGGTTACGCTGCCGGACGATGGCGATCGTCACTGCTGCAAGAAGCGTGAGAAGAACCCCCTGGATCAGTGTGATCATCACGGCTTCTCCCTGCTCTTGTCATTGAGTTCCCCAGCCTTGACGCCGCGTGCGCGGCGGTCGTCGGCAAGCTTGGGCTCGATATCGGCGGAGAGTGCCGCCTGCGCCAGAGCATGCGAGACGACGGGGCCGGTGAAGAAAAAGATCAACAGAATGAACAGCAGCTTCAGCATGATCAGTGAGAGACCCGCCTGCAGCATCAGGCCGACAAGCAGGAAGCCGGCGCCGGTGGTGTCGATGACGGAGCCGGCATGCATGCGCGTGTAAACGTCCGGCATGCGAATGAGGCCCAAGGCTCCGACCACAGTGAAGAAGCAGCCCAAGGCAATGAATACCCAGCTGAGGACGTCGAGAATCTGTGCCATCAAGCCTTCTCCTCGTCGTCGGAGGCAAGGTCGCCGTAGCGGAAGAATTTGAGAACCGCGAGCGTGCCGATGATGTTGAGCAGGCAATATGCGAGCGCTATGTCGAGCCATTCCGGACGGCCGGTGAGGAAGCCGACGATGGCGAGCAGCAGGATGGCCAACGTGCCGACGCTGTTGCCGGCGAGGACGCGATCGAAGACAGTCGGTCCCAGAATGGCGCGCGTCACGGTCAGCGCCAGGGCCACGAGGACGGCGATTGTTGCGGCAGCGAACATCATTCGCCTCCCTCGAATTGGCGAACCCGGCGGTCCATGCCGCCCGACTCCAGATCGTCGGCGCCTTCGGAGCGCAGCGCATGTACGGTGAATTCGTCGCCGCGCACGGCAACCGTGATCGTGCCGGGCGTCAACGTGATGGAATTGGCATAGGTGGCGAGACCGGCGTTGGTGCGCTGGCTGGCGCGTACGATGGTCATCGTCGGCGAGATCGGCAGCTTCGGTGACAGGATCGTCTTGGTCACGTCCCAGGAGGACTTGAGGATTTCGAGAAGCAGCCAGGGGGCGTAGGTCGCGGCGGCGGGGAGAAGGTGCACAGGGTGCCCTTCAGCGTCGATAATCTGCATGCGCTGGGCAATCGCGACTACCGCGAGCACAGACAGGGCGCCGATTGCGAGCAGAAAGGGTGTGTAGTGTCCGGACAGGGCCAGCCAGAAGCCAGCAATGACGACGGCCAGACTGAGTGCGCGCATTCCGTCCCCCTTCCTCAACTGGCATCTTCCCAGGTTCCGGCAGGCTTGCGGCCGGCTCTGACGATGCTCTCATTTGCTGCGTTGGGTTTTTGTCCCCGAGGCACGCAGCTCGACCCAGCGGCACACAACTCTCGCGGCTTGTCCGCGGCTGGCCTTTTCCAACGGCCGCCGACAACCGCAGAGTTGGTTTCCAACCGTGCTTCTATCAGCGCCGATGGACGCCGGACACCCGGCCAAGAGTATGGTCGACCGGCTCGTTTTTTTGAGTTGCGCCGGAAGTTCTAGGGCAGTGTGAGCGTCGGCGCAAGCCGTGGCATACCACGGGGAGAGGCGGTCGTCATGTCGGTTCGCTGGGGAAGATGGTGTGGAGCAAACTCCGTCAGGCGGGGTGCGGGGTCAGGTAAAGTTCGGTGTTACTCGTCCCTGGCAGCTCAGCGAGAGACCGCTGGTGGACTTGAAGGGCTGGGCCGGTGCGGTCTTGGCGTGGGGCAAGCGCGCCCGCTGGGGGATGATCTGTGCTCTCGGTCCGGCAGCTTCGCCCTGATAGTGATTTTGATTTTCAGCTTCTGAGCGTTAAACTTTTGATCATGAAATGAGATGCGTTGGGCTCGGGATCGTGGCATTAGAACGCTACGAGGTCCGAGGGTCCGTTCACATTCTTACATGGTGGCTTGCGTAATGCGTGTTTCTACGTCGGTGCTGTCTGGCGCTGTTGGTCTGGTGTTGGTTGCAGGGGTACTGGGAGCATCAGGACACGCCCGCGCGGAACGGATGTGGACGGACGATATCCCGGTCGGGCGTCCCTATGTAAAGCCGCCTTTACCTGCCCGGCCGATGAGCGAAGCGCAGCTTGTGGCGACGCTGGGGCCCGTGTCGATCCCGATGCTCGAGCCGGTACAGCTCGATCCGCTGCGGACCGGCGTTCTGGAGGAAATCACCCGCCTCAAGGCCATGGAGGAAGACCCGCAGCGCATTTCTCTTCTCGATGCGCTGGGTTCGCTTTACGGCGGGGACCTTGCTGGTCCGTTCTGGATCGAGAACGGCAAATTCAGCCAGAAGGCGCGGATTGCGGCCGCGGAAATGGCGCGGGCGGACGACTATGCCCTCGATCCGGCGGTGTTCGAAGTCCCCAGCATGGAACTGGCCGGCGGAGTTGATGCGGTACGGGCCGAAGTGGGGATGTCGCTGGCCGTGATGGCCTACGCACGTGAAGCCTTCGGCATGCAGTTCGAGCCCAACAGCATATCGCTATGGCTGGATCACAAGCCGGAGGGTCCCGAGGCGTCCGATCTTTTGCCGCGTGTGTCGTCGGCCGCTGATCCGGGTGCGGAATTGCGCCGCCTGCATCCGAGCCATCCCGCTTTCGAGGCGTTACGGCGTGCCTATCTCGTTGCCACTGGCCGGCGTGCGCCCGAGCCGCCGACGCTGCCGCCTCAAATCCCTGACGGCCCGCGCCTGAAGGTGGGCGACGATCATCCGCATGTCGCGTTGGTGCGCGAGCGGCTCGATGTGCCTGCCGATGGCGTGGAACCGACCTATCTCGATCGGGAACTGGGCAATGAGATCAGAAATTTTCTGCGTCGCAACGGCAAGCGGCGCGTGCGCGAGATCAACGACGATCTGCGTGCGTTGTTGAATGCACCGCCGCCGCCCAAGAAGCTCCCCGATGCCAAGGTCATCGAGGCGAACATGCTGCGCTGGCGCTGGCTGCCGCGCGAGCTGGGGAGCGTGCACGTCTGGAACAACATCCCCGAGTTCACTACGCGCCTGTTCAAGGACGGCGAAAAAATCCACGAAGAGCGGATCATCGTCGGCCAGACCGACCAGCAGACACCGGTTTTCTCCGATACGATGAATAAGATCGTGTTCAAGCCGCAGTGGGGTGTTCCCAACTCGATCAAGGTCACCGACCTTCTACCGCGTCTGCGCGGGGGAGACACGGATGTGCTGGCGCGGCGTGGCATGAAAATCATCGGCAGTTCAGGCCGCGAAATCAGCCCGCACCGGATCCGCTGGTCGAGCGCCGATATCCGCTACATGAGCATCGTGCAGGGGCCAAGTGCCTGGAATCCCCTGGGTCAGATGAAGTTCATGTTCCCCAACCATCACGCCGTTTACATGCACGATACGACCAGCAAGCACCTGTTCAGCTCGCGCGAGCGAACGTTCAGCCACGGATGCATCCGCGTGCGCAATCCGCGCAAGCTGGCAGAGGTGATTTTCGAGGATGTGCAGGGTTGGGACATCAAACGCATCCCCGAGCTGCTCGGACGGCGCGCGGAGGATAACAACGAAGTCTATCTGGATAAGCCGATCGCGGTGCACAATGTCTACTTCACGCTGGTGCCGGACGGTCAGGGCGGCTTCCGCCAGTTCAAGGATGTCTATGGGCACGACCGGCGCATCATCCAGGCGCTGCAGGGCAAGTCGCTGAGATGGATTGCCGCCAACGACCCGGCGCGGATCCACAAACGCCGCGTCCAGGAAATCGAGCGCTCGTCGCGCTACAACCGGTCGTCCTACTCAAGCTCCGGCTCGTCGCGGCGTGCGGCTTCCGGCGAAGGCGGTTCATCGTTCGCCAGCAGCCAGCGCAGTTCGCTTGGAGCGCCTTCGCCTGCGCCCGTGCGGCGGGCAAAGCCGCGCGTGAGCCGCCAGATCAAGCCCGCTTGGCCGCCGCATTTCTGGTACGATTGATCGGCTCGAAGTGGCGCTCGCTGCGCGGGGGCGATGTGGTGCGGAATTCTGCAACCGCCGGCCCGGCTGAGGGGCTTTGACCGCAACTGGGCTGCTTGAGCCGTGGACAAACCTGCCTCAGGCGTGTTGTGTTGGGGCTCCCGTGTCGGGCTCGACAGGGGGGAGTCGACAAGGTGGCGCATCAATACGATGGCTCATCAACAAGGTGGCGGATGGCGGAACCACGACTGGCCGGTATTCTTTACGGTACGGGGCAGGGTCCTCAAATCGATGACATGCTCGTGGCGCTGGTCGCGCGGCTGAGGGCGCGGGGCGTCCGATTGGCGGGTGCTATCCAGCACAACACCGACAACGGTGACCGGTGTCGGTGCGATATGACGCTCGAGGATCTGGCGACCGGCCAAAGGATCGATATCTCGGAAAAGCGCGGACCGGAGTCGCGGGGATGCCGGCTCGACTCGTTCGCGCTCGAGGCGAGTGTGGGACTGGTCACCCAGTCCCTGTCCGAGCAGCGTGACCTCGTGATCATCAACCGGTTCGGCAAGCGTGAGGCGGAGGGACACGGTTTCCGCCAGATCGTCGAACAGGCGATGGAGGCCAACGTCCCGGTGCTGGTCGCGGTAGCTGAAGGCCAGCAGGCTGCCTGGGAGAACTTCACAGGCTCTTATGCCGAGCGGTTGCCCGTTGATCCGGACATGATCCTGTCGTGGTGCCAGAGCGTGGCGTCGGCGGATGAAGACCGCGCTTCCATGGCGATGCGCGTTTGAGCGACGGTAGCGGGCGGCGATCTGCAGGCGTCGGTCGCATCAAGCCGATCCCGGGTTGAGCGGCCCGATCAGCGGCCTGCGATCAATAAAAGCGCCATTGCACACAACAACAGCAATACCGCCTTGCGAAATGCTCGAGGTTGCAGCCTCTTGCGCAGTCTGGTGCCCAGGGCGACGCCGAGCAAGGCGATGGGAACACCGCTCAAGGACAGCAGCAAGACGGGGCCGTCGAGGAAGCCGATCCGGTTGAGGCCGATGAGCATGACCAGTGACGACAGCGTGAAGGCAATATTGGTCAACTGCACGACGGCGTCGGGCGACAGGTTCAGTGATAGCGCATATGGCACGACCGGCATGATCTGAGAGCCTGTCAAACCATTGATGAGGCCGTTGAGGAAGCCAACCGGGGCGTTGAGGTAGCGCTCGCGGTGAGAGGGGGTGCCGATTGCCGGGCGGGCGAGCGCGTAGGTGGTGTAGGCGAGGATGACGGCACCCAGCACGCGGGCGGCGTTGTGCGTGTCGACACGGGTCAAAAGATAGAGGCCGGCGACGAGGCCGGGCAACAATGCCGCGTAGAGCCAGCGGAAGCGGACCAGCATGGCGCGGAATTCCCCGGCGCTTACCATGACGGACAGGTTGGACGAGATGGACGGAAGGATGACCAGGGGCATGGCCCGATCAAGGCCGATGGAGAGCGCGATGATTGGCAAGGCGGTTGTCGAGTAGCCGATACCGGTTGCCCCTTTCACCAGGCCGGCGGCAGCGAGGCCAATGATGGCGACGAGGATTTCCGTGGAGGTCATTTGGGGCTTCTTGGCGTTGCGGTGGAGAGCGGGATGGTTCCAGCCAAACCTGAAGGGCTACAAGTCCGGTGCGGGCACCGTTAAACTGTGCAGGTATGGCATCGTGATTGTTTGTGCGGAGTGCCCATTGGTTCGAACCGTCCATACCGCAACCGGCCGAGGCGCCGACACGATCCGCGCCAACGCGATCGAGGGGCGTCGTCGGAGCGGGCACCGCGCTGGCAGATTGTATGATCGATCGCGAGCGGACGGGTTCGTCCGGCGCTTCTATAGGCGCGTCCC
>CAZDNY010000145.1:0-7546 GCA_964506885.1 uncultured Hyphomicrobiaceae bacterium
GAGCATGCGACTGAAAATCGCAGTGTCGGTGGTTCGATTCCGCCCCTGGGCACCATTCCTTCCCTGAATTTTTGCGGCTTCAGCCTGGGCGCGGCTTGCGCTTGACGGCGGCGGCACTCTTTCGATCGGTGGGCGTCGTGGTGCAGGTTTCGGCTTCCCGCGCCAGAAGTGCCTTCTTGCGCTCGTTTCCCCAGCGGTAACCGGCCAGACCGCCATCTGCGGCCACGACTCTGTGGCAGGGTACGATGATGGCGAGCGGATTTGCGGCGCAAGCTCCGGCAACGGCACGCACGGCGCGCGGAGCACCGATGCTGTGGGCGAGCTGGGCATAGCTGACCGTCTGGCCCGCCGGAATCTGGCGCAAGGCCTCCCAGACACGCAGTTGAAAGGCCGTTCCGCGCAGGTCGAGCGGAAGGCTGGACGCGGCGGTTGAGGAGGGGGCTGCGGGCGCGTCGATGTTGGCGATCAGCGGCTGGACCAGTGCGGCCAGGTCGTCATCGCCGTCGACGTGTTCGGCCTGGGCGAAGCGCCGGCGCAGGTCGCCCAGCAATTCGTCGCGATCCTCGCCGAGCAGGATGGCGCAGACGCCCTTGGTGCTGAACGCGATCAGCACCAGCCCGAGTGAGGATTGCGCAAAGATGTGGGCGATGCGTTCGCCGCGACCTGCGGTGCGAAATGATTTTGGTGCCATGCCCAGTATCTTATCAGCGGCGGCGTAGAAGCGGCTGGGCGCGGAGAAGCCAGCGTCGTGGATGGCGGCGGTGATGCTCGAGGATGCCGGCAGAGCGGCGCGCAGCCGGTTGGCACGGACCCCATCCGCGTAGGCCTTGGGCGTGACACCGAGAGCCGATTTGAAAGTGCGATGAAAGTGGGCGGGGCTGAGGCCGCAGGCCTGCGCAAGTGCCTTCAGCGTCGGCATCGTTTCAGCCTTGTCGATCAGCCGACAGGCGTGCGCGATAGCGGCTGTGGACCGGTCGGGCGTCGCCGTTTCCTGCAGCCGGTCGGGATCGCAACGCCTGCAGGCCCGGAATCCGGCAGCTTTTGCTTGCGCCGGCGTTGCGAAGAAGCGTGCGTTGCGGCGATGCGGGCGACGCGCCGGGCAGGAGGGACGGCAATAGACGCCTGTCGAGGTCACGGCGAATACGAAGGCAGCATCGGCCGCGCGTGAGCGTTCGATGACTGCCTGCCAGCAAGCGTCCTCGGACGGCATGGCGGGAACCGCCCCGGGTGGCGGTGCGCTTTGCCGGCGGGGTCTCGGGGATATGGCTGTCATGGCCCGAGACGTTACGCCGTCGCGCCCGTAAACGCATCCCGATCCTTGCTGCCAAATTCGATCGGGCTAGCCCTTGACGTTGAAGATCGCCTTTTGCGTGTCGCCGGTTGTCTTGGGAATCTTCAGTTCGAACGTGCCGGGCCGGATCGGAATGAACGAGATCGTCGCCTTTCCTTCTCCGTCGAACTCGAGCGAATCGACCCCCAGCGGGCGCACTTCGATGTCGTTGATGACGATCTCGTTGACCCACACGTTGCGAAAGAATTCCGGGCCGGCGATGGCGAGTTCCTGTGAACCGTCGGCGACGATATCGATCGAGTAGTAGCGGCCGGCCTCCAACTCGTAGGGTTTTGCCGCGAGGGGCTTGCCGGCAGAGAGCGTGATCGGATCGAGACGCGTCTTCTTTTTCAAGAGGCCGGATTGGGCATTGGCGGGGGCTGCCGCAAAAAGTGTGACGGCGAGCGCTGTCAGCAGTCCGGTCAAGAAGTTCGATCGCATGGTGGCTCCTCGAAAGATGCGGGCAAATAAGAGCAAAACGGATGGGCCGTTCGGCGCAGCGTTGACGACGTTATACTATAACAAATTGCGCAAGGGCAACGGTCCCCGGGGCGGAGTCAGCGCTTTCCGGGCATATGGTTCGCCGCGTGGCGCCCAACAAGAAACGCCGCCCTTTCGAGGCGGCGTTTCAAACCTTTGTGAGGCGGAAGCCCTATGGGCTCGAGGAGGTTACTGGAAGCGCTTCCAGGTGACGGTGACCTTGGTGCCGACGGGCACGCGCGGATAAAGGTCGAGCACGTCCTCGTTATACATGCGGATGCAACCCTTGGAGACGGCGGTGCCGATGGTCCAAGGGGCGTCGGTTCCGTGGATCCGGTACAGCGACGAGCCGAGGTAGAGAGCGCGTACACCCAGCGGGTTCAGCGGATGGCCGCCGGGCACGAAAGCTGGGAGCTTGGGGTTCTCGCGGCGCATGGTCGGGGTTGGCGTCCAGGATGGATTGACGCGCTTTTGCGAGACGCTCGTGACGCCGGACCAGCGGCTCTGTTGGCGCGGAACGGCGATGGGGTAGCTGATTGCTTCGCCACGCTTGTGGATCCAGTAAAGCTTGCGATCACCGAAAGAGACGATGATCTGACGTGGGCTGTATTTCGGCGAGAACGACACGGTATCGCGCGAGCCACCGCTCCACAGGAATGAGAAGAAGTCTTGCGCGGCAGCCTGTTTGGCGCCGGGTGCGAGGAGAAGAAGGGACAGCGCAGCAAGAGCAACGCGGCGAAGCAGGGGGCGGTTGGGGGACATCGTTCCAAATTCCTCTTCGTCTGCGATCGAATTCAACTTCAGGAGTCGGGCACTGCGCCTGAAATACGCAGCGAGGCTCGCCTGAGGCGGACCATCCAGAAACATCGACGGATATGCTCAACAAAACGTTGATAACAGTGCCGTCTGTATCCCAAGTACGCAACGATTCGCCCGCTGTGCGGTTTCGCCAGACCGCAATTCCCCACCGTGCCGTGGGCATTGTGCAACAATTGCATGTCAGTTGTTCACGCGCGACCTGATGGCAATCACATTTGATTGCTCGAATTTTCTCAGGATGAGCCCAACAGCGCGGCAATTCTCTGTCCACAGCCTAGATCGCGTTCATGTTGCGCGGCAACGCGATCGCGACCTGCTTTCCTGATTTTGAGCATGCTTTTCACGGCCTGACGGCTCACACCTCGGCCAAACATGCACTTGCGATCGCTATTCGGCGGGGGCGGGATTGCCGTCGTGATGGCGCGGAACCCCTGCGGCAGGGGGGCCGCCCATGGCGCCGCGGCGGCTCTGGCCAAAGATGCGGGCCACATCGCCACCGATGCCGATGAGGCTGGGGACCAATATCAGGACCAGGATCGTCGCCGTGGCCAATCCGAAAACCAGGGTGAGCGCCATCGGGATGAGGAATTGTGCCTGACGGCTCGTCTCGAAAATCAGCGGCAACAGGCCGCCGATCGTGGTCAGCGAGGTCAACAGCACGGCGCGCAGGCGGTCGCGCGCACCGCCAATGGAGGCTTCCTCGAGGCTCTCGCCCGACACGATGCGCTCGCGGATACGGCTGACCAGCACGATCGAATCGTTGACCAGGATGCCGGACAGGCCCAGCAGACCGATCATCGAGATGATCGTGAGGTTGTAGCCCATGACGTAGTGGCCGAAGACGGCGCCGACGAAGCCGAACGGTATGATGGCCATCACGGCAAGCGGTTTCCAATAGCTGGCGAACACCCAACCCAGAACGATGTAGATGAGGGCGAGGGCCAGCATGGCGCCCTGCTTGAGGTCCTTGAAGGACTTCTGCGTTTCATCGGCGCGGCCCTTGAAGGTGTAGGTGATGCCGTACTTTTCGATAATCGGCGGCAGAACCTCGCGGGTCAGACGGTCGAGCACTTCCTGCGATTTGGTGATCTCGCTGTCGATGTCGGCGGTCACGGCGACGGTGCGCACGCCGTCCTTGCGCTGGATGATGGAAAAGCTGCGCCGTTCGGTAATGTTGACGGCTTCCGTCAGCGGTACGCGATCGCCGCGCGTCGTCGTCAGGTACAGGCGCTCCAGGTCAGCACGGCCGGCGAGCTCCTGGCGGCGTTTGACGCGGACAATGATTTCCTCGTCGTCACGAGCGAAGCGGGTGGCAATGTTGCCCTCGAACGCATTGCGGACCTGCTGGCCGATGCTTTGTCCCGTGAAGCCCAGGGCGCGGCCGCGCGGGGTCAGTTCGAAGACGTACTCCTGCTTGCCATAGGGCAGATCATCATCGATGCCGGTGACGCCCGGGAAGCCGGTCAGAGCGAGCTTCACCTCCTCGGCGGCGCTCTTGAGCTTGTCGATGGGGCCATCCTGAAGGCGCACGTCGACGTCGCGGCCGGGTGGTCCGCCGCGGCGCCCGAACATGGAAATGCGCTCGACACCGGGTATTTGCGGACGAGCCTTCTGCCAGGCCGCGACGATGCGCTTGGTCGTGATGGTGCGTTCTTCACTGGGGGTCAGCTGCACGTCGATCTCGGCGACGTTGTCGCCCTGGGAGCGCCCGGCCTGGCCTATCGTCGTGAAGACGGTCTCGACCAGACGCGGGCCGTCCTCGAGCGGCGCCTCGCCGGAGCTTGTGGAAACGGCCGAAGACCCAGACGCAACCCCGGCGTCGGGCAGTGGCGTGGTGGGCATCGCGCGGGCTTCCTCGCCCTCGGCGAGCAGGCGGCGCTCTGTTGCATAAAGCGCCTGTTCGATGCGCTGCGTCGCCTCGATCTGGATCTCGCGCGGCGTGCCCGGAGCGAATGTGACATAAGCGGAGATGTTCTCGGGCTCGGGCGAGGGGAAGAATTCGAAGCCGACGCGGCCGCCAGCCAGCATTCCGACCGCGAAAATGAGAAAGCCAATCATCGCGCCGACCGTCGTGTAGCGCCAGCGGTAGGCCGTCGTCACCCATGTGTTGAAGGCATGGTCGCGGAAGTGGCCGAAGGCGCGATCGAAGGCGGCGCGCGGGCGGCTCGGCTTGCGGGCCTTGGCGGCGGTGCGGCCGTGCCGGAGATGGCCGGGCAGGATCAGGAAGCACTCTATGGTGCTTGCGACGAGCACCGCCATGACGACCAGCGGAATGGCGCTCATGATGTCGCCGATGCGGTCGGAGATGAACAGGATCGGCATGAAGGCGCAGGCGGTGGTCAGGGTGGCGGCGATGACCGGGGCCAGCATCTTCGCGGCGCCCTCTTCGGCAGCCTCGAGCGAGGCCATGCCCAGTTCCTCGTTGGTGGCGGCCTGCTCGCCGACGACGATGGCGTCGTCGACGATGATGCCCAGCATCATGATCAGCGCGAACATCGACACCATGTTGATCGACTGCCCGGTGGCGTACATGACGCCTAACGCGGCGAGCAAGGCAATGGGAATGCCGGCGGCGACCCAGAAGGCGATGCGGGCGTTGAGGAAGATGAACAGCATCGCGAGCACCAGCGCAAGCCCCTGGAGCCCGTTCTCGATCAGGATGCCCAGGCGCTGCAGAACGAGCTTGCCTGATACGTCGTAGACCGCGATCTGCAGGGTCGGTGGCAGCGTTGGCTTGACCTTGTCGAGATAGGCATTCATCAGTCGCATCGTCTCGAGCGTGTCGGCGTTGAGCGACCTTTGCACCTGAAGTTCAATTCCGCGCTCGCCGTGGAAAAAGCCCTGGTGGCCCTCGCGGTCGAAATGGGTGCCGATCTGGGCGATGTCCTTGAGGCGGATCTTCTCGCCGGTGGTCGTCGAGCGGATCTCGATCTCGCCGATCAGTTCGGGCGTGCGGCGCTCCGACTTGGAACGCAGCAGGACATCGACATTGCCTTCCAGTTTGCCGGCCGGAATGTCCTGAGTGTTCTCGCGCACGAGGCGGGCAATGCCGTCCAACGTGAGGCCCAGGCGCCGCAGGTCGTTTTCGGCGATGCTGATCCAGATCTCTTCGTCACGGGCGCCACCGAAGGTGACACGGTCGATGCCGCCGGCGAGGAGGCCGTCACGCATCTGCTTGGCATAGGTCTTCAAGACCTTTTCGGAGAACGGGCCGGCGATGGCGATCTTTGCGACGTTGTCGAAAAAGGCAGCGCGGGAGATGACCGGCCGCTCAGCGGTATCGGGGAGCGTGGTGACGCGCGCGACGGCCTGCTCGACATCGCTTTGCGCCTTCTGCCCGTCGGCGCCGGACATCAGCTCGATGGAGATGACGGCGGAGCCTTCGCGCGCCACTGCCGTGACCTCGTTGACGTCGTCAAGGAAACGCAGCTCGGGCTCGAGCACGTCGAGGATGTTGCTTTCCACGTCCTCGGCGCTGGCGCCGGGCCATGGCACCGTGACCGTTACCACGGGAATCTCGATGGACGGGAAGAACTGCCGGTTGAGCTTGGTGATGGCGAAGATGCCGATCAGCACGAGCGTCATCATCAACAGATTGGGGGCGGTGCCGTGGCGGACGAAGACCGAGATGAGACCATGCCGGCCGGTGCCGCCTGTCGCGGTTCGATCGGATGGGGCGGACGTCATGGCGCCTTGCTCTGGCGGATATTGGCATCGGTGCCCGGCGCGCTGGTGGTGCCGGATCGCGGGGCGGAGGTGCGCTTGATGAGGACCCCCTTGCCTGGCGTCGACATGCGGGTGACGGCGATCTCGTCGCCATCGTTGATGGGGCCGCGCACGAGCAGATCGCTGCCGCTGGTGCCGACCACCTCGATCTGCCTGGGGTCGAGGCGATCATCGACGACGGCATAGATGGTGTCGCCCTGGTAGAGCGCGGTATTGGGGATGCGCACGACGTCCTCGAACTGGATGTCATCGAGCTGGAGTTCAACAAAGGCGCCGGGCCGCAGGCGCACCGGACTTACGGGATCGAGAATGCGCGCGAAAACGTCGATGCCGCCGCTGGCCGATGAGATGCGTGCGCCGACGCGGGAGATTTTCGCCTTGTACGTGAAGGTTTCGCCGCCGAGGCTCCAGCGGACATCGACTTCGCGGCCCTCCAATTTGCCTTCTCTTGCGACGATGCGGCCGAACTGGCTGTCGGTCAGCGCGAACTGCGCCTCGATCCAGCTCTGATCGATCAGCGTGGCGACCTTGTCGTTCACCGACATCATGCGGCCGACCTGGGCTGCCACTTCGGTGACGTAGGCGTCGAAGGGCGCCTTGAGTTGCGTTTCGGCGAGCCGCTTGTCGGCGCGGGCGATGGCGACGTCGAGACGCTCGGCCGTCGTTTTCGTCTGAGCGATACGCGCTTCCCAGACGCGAATCGCGTTTTCGAGCTGGTCGGCGGTCTGACGGCGCTGGAGTACGGCCTGGCGGCGGTCATCGAGCGTGCGCTCGGGCAGGTTGCCGCGACGGACGAGTTGTTCGGCGCGCTCGACATCGGCCTTGGCCAGCTCCAGTTGTGCCCTGGCGTGAGCGAGCGAGGTTTTGTCGGAGGCGAGCGAGGCCTGCTGTTCGGCAAGGCGCGCTGCGGTCTCGGCGCGCTGGGCTTTCGCCTCGTCACGCGCGGCGGTGTAATCGAACGGGTCGATGGCCAGGAGTGTCTCGCCAGCCTTGATGCGGCCGCCCTCGCGCAGCTCCTCATGCGTCTCGACGACGCGACCTGCGACCAGGGCGCGAATGTCGACCTGACGTCCGGCAACGGTGTTGCCGTAGAGGGTGACGGCGGGGCGGGCGTCAACGCGCTTGGCAATGATCGTATCGACGGCGAAGGCGCGCTCCGCCTGAGCCTGCTTGGGGGCTTCGGGGCGCGTT
>CAZDNY010000146.1:0-7542 GCA_964506885.1 uncultured Hyphomicrobiaceae bacterium
GGCCGCCGACCGGAGTACTTCGAACATCCGCGCGATGCGCTCGTCATCCGAGTAGACGAGCGCATCGTCCAGGATCACAGGCGCTGCCATGCCCGTTTCGGCGAGCAGCCGCCCGAAGCCGAGCCGCACCAGAACCGCGAGTTGCTCGCGTGTCCCGTCGCTGAGCAGATCGATCGCCTCGCCACTGCCGCCGCGCGTCAGAACCTCAAGTCCGAAATCCTCGTTGAAGACCACGTCGGCGTCGCGGAACACCTGGCCGAGATAGGGCTGCAGCCGCTTGACGACCGGCATCAGAAAGCGATCGCGATTTTCCGCTGCCGCTGCGCTCAGCATCTCATTGAGCAATTCCAGCGCTGCGATTTCACGCTCGTGGTGCGCGATCTCCTGATCGAGTGCAGCAAGTGCGCCGTCAAGCCGCGTGATCTCGGGCCCGATCTCCGCTTCGCCCGCCGCGCGGATCTCGCCCTCCAGCGTCGCGATATCCTGGGTGAGCCGCGCTCCGGCAGCCTGCGCCACGCGCAGCGCCTCGCCAGCGCGCACATGTGCAGCCCGCCGCGCCTCGACGTCTTCGTGTGATGGCGCTGACTGGGCCAGCAGGACGCGCTCCTGGGTGGCTTTCTTGAGTGCCGCGAGCGCCGTTTCGACACCCTTGGCCAACTCCACACCCTGCGCGGCGCGCGCCTCCTCCGCTCCGAGACGTGCAGTCAGCTCATCAACCCGGTTGGCGATTTCTGTGACCCGCTCCGCCCCACGTTTGAGCGCGAACGCGATCTCGCCCACCGCTGACTTCTCGTCATCCCGCCGCTGGCGCAGTTCAAAGAGCCTGCCCGTCAGCGCCGCGCGCAGAGCTACCGCGTCGCCGCCATTTTCCAGACCAGCCGCCGGGCTCCCAGCCGTCGCATCGGCAACGGCGTCATCGCCGGCAACAGCCGTCTCCAGCGCGGCCAACGCCTGGCGCTCGCCGGAAACCGCAGCTGCGATCGCGTCTTCCCCATCCGGCGCCTCGACCGCGAGCCGCGCCCTCACCTGCGCCAGCCGCTCGCCAAGGGCCTGACGCTCCCCAGCCAAGGCCTGCGCGGCTTCGCCGGCGGGCACCCCCAGCGCCGCCTCGATCTCCGCCAGAGCGCGTTGCGCCTCTTGGGCGTCCTGGCGCCGCTGTGCCTGCTCACCGGCATCCGAGGGCACGATCTCGAAGACACCGATGCCCGCAATCTCCACGCGCACCACCCGGTCGACACCCAGACGTCCGCGCGCGGACACGGCCTGCCCGTCGATCCGCACGCGGTCGGCTGCGTCAGCCTCCAGCTCGAACGACAGATCCACTACAGCCGGGCGCCGTGCCCGCTCCTGCGCAAGTGCCGCAGCCTGCTCGGCCTCGGCCAGCTGGCGCATGCGTTCCCGCGTCGCCGGGTTCGCTGCCAGCGCCGCTTCGAGTTCAACGATTTCTCTTCCAAGCGCGCCGATCCGGGCCAACGCCGCCTCGCGCGTAGCGATCGAAGATTTCAACCTTTCGATCTCGCGAAGACGCCCGGCCATCTCATCGAACCGCGCAGCGCGCTCCTCGTCCGCCGCGATCGCTGCCTCGATGTCCGCCAGCGCAGCCGCACGAGCGGATTGCGCGTGCTCGAGTTCGCCTTTCTTCTGATATAGCGCATCGCGTTCCGCACCCAGCGCCTGCAGCTCTTTGAGCGCGTGTTCGTAGCGCTCGAGGCGATCTGCCGCCTGCTCATGCGCCAGCCGTGCCGCTTCCTCGCGGCTTGCGGCATGCGCCAGCGCGCCGGCAAGCTTTTCCGCCTCCGCCAGTGCCCGGCTCGACGCTTCCTCCGCGCGCCGGAGCGCGGCCAGTTGCTCGGCACTCGCCGTCGTCGCCTGTTCGCGCATCAGCGTATCGAGCCTGTCGAGTCGCGCCGATGCCTTCTCCTGCTCCGCCTGGAAGTGTTGGCGCCTTTCGGTGAGCGCCTGACGCTCGCCCAGCGCCGCTTCGTAACGCGACCCGGCCTTCGGCAAGCGCCGCTTGGGCTGCAGATAGGTTTGCAGCTCCTGTGTGACGCGCTCGGCCACGCGACGCGCCAGCGCCCCGCCCGCCACCGTATCGACTTCCAAAGCAACGGCACCTTGCAGCGTCGCGCGTTCCGACCGCGAGGCATGGAATTTGCGGCGCTCTGGATCGAAATCGGGCGTCGGCACGTGCAGCGATTGTTGCTGTCCGACCCACAACAGGCCGAACCGGCCCACGCCTGCGTCCGCGCCGCCCGCGCCGATCAGTTGGGCCAGCGCCTCCTCCGCATCCGCGCCACGCGCACTGACACGCCCCGTACTGAGATCGACGAGATCGGCACCCTTCTTCTTGCCGAACGTCTTTGTGATCCGCCAGCGCTCGCCGTTGGCCTCGAATTCCGCCTCGATCACCGGGGAGCGCGCTCCGCCCTGCGACGCCAGCTCCTCGACCGCCCGGCCCGTTGTCGTATGCCGCATCAAGAACACCGCGCGGATGGCGCGGAACAAGGTCGATTTTCCAAGTTCGTTCGGTCCCGCCAGAACGTCGAGCGCCCCTGAGAAGCCCTCCACGGCGACGGGATCACGGAACGGGCCCACCTCGGCCACCCGCAGCGCGCGGATCTTCATGAGCCCTCCCCGGCCGCGCGTGCCAGTGCCATCAGCCGCATCAGGGCTGTGCGCGCTACCGCGGGCGATGGACCTGCGTCCGCCCCGTTGCCTGCCTGAGTGACGCCTTCCCCGCGCAGCGCTCCATCCTCACGCTGCGCAAGTGCGCTGAGCCGGGCAATAACCGTCCTCAGCTCGCCGTCGACACCGGCCACGCGCTCGATCTCCGCCGCGTCGATATTGCCGGTCAGCGCAACCGCCTCGTCACGCCAGTCCAGATACTGCAGCCGCGCATCGAGATCCGCCTTCAAAGCCTGAAGAGCTGCATGACCGGCAAGGGCGAGCTGCCCGCTCAATCGCAAGGACACCAGCAGTCGGCTTTGCGGCTGCGCCAGCGCCGCAATCTCCCGATCGAGCACGCTCAAGTCAGCCTCGCCCGAGATCTGGCGCATGACGCGCGCCCAGGCATAGTGGCCGCTCGTCGCCGGGGTGACCTGCACGCCCGCGCGCCCGTCCTGTCCCATGCCACGATCCAGCGTGACGACCAGAACCTGCCCTTTCGGATTGTTGGTGAAGTTGTCGGGCTCGGGAGTCCCCGAATACCAGCACCGCTCCGAAATCCGTTTCGTGCCGTGCCAGTCTCCCAGCGCCAGATAATCGAGTCGTGCGCTGTCCGCGCGCCCTGCATCGATCGGAACCTGACATTCCCCTTCCGAACCGAAACCCTGCGCCGAACCGTGCGCGAGGCCGATGCGCAAGCCCGGATCGCTCGTCGCCACACCATCCATCCACGCTGTCGGATCGCGGCTCGTCGCCTTCGCGCTCAGCGGCGCCGGCAGCACGAACACGCCCGGCGCCAGTTCGATCGGCGTGGGCTGATCGGCAATGATGACCCGGTCGGAGCCACCGACGATCTGGCGCACGCGCCGCCAAATGCTGCCCGGTCCCGCCGGATCGTGGTTGCCCGGCAGCAGCACCCAGACGATGTCGCGATGCTGGCCCATGCGTGTCAGCGGCTGGCGCAACGTTTTGTCCGACAACGCGGGCGCGTCATAAACGTCTCCCGCCACCAGCACGTGACGCGCGCCGTGCGCCGCCGCCACCTCCGCGATGCGATCGATGGCATCGAGCCGCGCCTCTTCCAGGCGCCCGGCAAGCCGCGCATCAAAGCCGCCGAAGCGCTTGCCGATCTGCCAATCCGCCGTGTGAATGAACGTGAACCGCATGATCCCGCTGCTTAGCCTCTCTGCCGCTCGCCTCGATCGACACCCGGTGCCCGTGGCACCCGGCCGATTCAGCGCCCGTCGCGTGCCAATCACGGCCATGCTTGGCGTCTGGTTCGGCCTCGTATTTTCACCCCCCGGGCGGCCGCTCCCCTGCCCGGTGATCATGAGCATGAAAATCGCCCGGCCCACCGATTGGTTCTTAATTTGTTCCCCGCCTGAGTCAATCCCGATCAGCCAGGCATCACCTACGACAGGCGGGATAAGCGGGAGACAGGTCGAATGTGACCGCGTTGCGCCGGTTGCTCCGATTTCGGACGGGAACATCCGATAAATCACGAAGCTTCGTCAGACTTGCGGCCCCTTCACCACAGGCTACAACTCCATCACCCCTGTTTCGAAGAACGACTGTCCACTCGCCGACCGGAGCATCGCGCATGACCGCCGACATCGACTGCCTCATCGTCGGTGCTGGCGTTGTCGGGCTTGCCATCGCCCGCGAATTGGCGCGAACCGGCCGCGAGGTCATGGTGATCGACCAGCACGCGCAGGTGGGGGCCGAAACATCATCACGCAATTCCGAGGTCATCCACGCCGGCCTCTATTATCCGCCCGGCAGCCTCAAGGCCCGCCTGTGCATCGAAGGCAAGGCACTGCTCTACGCATTCGCCGCCGAGAACGGCGTCACCGCAAAGCGCCTGGGCAAGCTTCTGGTGGCAACGTCACCCGCCGAAATCCCCAAGCTCGAAGCCATAGCTGCCAACGCCAAGGCAAGCGGTGTCGACGATCTTGCCCCCGTGACGCCAGCACAAGCCCGCACGCTCGAACCCGAGTTACATTGCGCGGCCGCCTATCTGTCACCCTCCACGGGTGTCATCGACTCGCACGGGCTCATGGTCGCCCTCGAGGGCCACATCCAGGCCGCCGGCGGTCAGGTCGTCTTGTCCACGCGCGTTAAGGACATTCGCGAAGAGGGCGGGCTGTTTCGCCTCGTTCTGGCAGCAGCGCACGACACCACGATCGAAAACCCCAGCAGCGACGGCGACCGCGATACCGATGACGGCAGCGACAGCCTCACCTGCCGCACTCTCGTCCTGGCCGCCGGCCTGCACACATCGCAACTGGCAGCATCGCTGTTTGCAAATGTTGCGCACGCAAATGATAGGCCTGCCGGATATGTCCCGCCAGCCACCCGCTTCGCCAAGGGTCACTACTTCACGCTGACCGGACGCGCGCCATTCGAGCACCTGATCTATCCTATGCCCCACGACGGCGGCCTTGGCGTTCATCTGACACTCGACATCGCCGGCGACGCCAAGTTCGGGCCCGATGTGACGTGGGTCGATCGCATCACCTACGCCTTTGACGACCCCGACGGCCAGCGGCGCGCGTCATTCATCGATGCCATCCGCCAATGGTGGCCGAATCTCCCGGCCGACGCATTGCAGCCCGGATATACGGGCATGCGCCCGAAACTGTCGCGCAAGGGTGAACCTGCGGCTGACTTCGCCATCCATGGGCCGGAAATCCATGGCCGCCGCGATCTGGTCGCGCTCTATGGCATCGAAAGCCCCGGCCTGACCGCATCGCTCGCCATCGCCCGCCATGTCGCGCTGCAACTACAACAGCGCTAACGCCACATAAGCTTTTCCATGTTCATTATCGTCCGCCTGCGTTACGCTTTCGTCGGATGGCGAAGTTGTCTTTCCGGCGTCGTTAAGCATCGTTTTTCTTGTGTCAGCGTTTTTTGAACCTGTTGCGGCAGGTGCGCGACCAAGCCCTCAGAGGCCATCCCGGCCGTTTGCCTCTGACTTGCTTGGAAGGAGAGTACGACATGGATTTCCCCCTGGAAGCCGCTCCGGCCTCCGCTAGCGCCCACCGATCGCGACCACAGCCACGCCGGCACGGTCCACCCGCAAAAAGGCCCGACTGTAGCCGGCATCGCCGAACCAAGGACATTCTGAACCGCGGCATCATCACTGTGATGATCGCCGCTGTTGCCGCATTGGGCATGCTGCCTGCGCCCCGCGCAAACGCACAGGACGCTCCCGCAATCGCTCCCGGCGATGCCGTCGTCACCGGCTTTTCCGGCTTCCAGCCCAACGGCGCCCTGCTCGTCCCCGGCATGAACCCGCTGGACCAGTTCTTCATCAACCCGGACGGCCCGTCCGCCCAGATCAAGTCTCTCAACCTGTTCGGCGAGCCGCCCCAGGGCCAGCTCGTTGCACCCGGCCTGCGCAAGCAGATCCCAGCTAAGGAAATCGGCCAGGTCTTCCCCGTCGCGCTGATGGAGGGCGACACCGCCACGACACCGCCAGGCATCCTGCTCGGCGCCACGTCCATGTTCGGCCTTCACATCGTCAAGCCCGACACCAACGGCGACGGCGTGCCCGAGCGCATCAAGACCGGCGAGGCGGGTGCCACGTGGATGCCCGGTATGTTCGCCGACGACAAGGGCGGCTCGCCCGGCGCCATCTGGCGCGTCGACGGCCAGACCGGCGAGGTTTCGCTGTTCGCCACGATCCCGGACAACTCCGGCCCCGGCCTTGGCGACATCGTCTATGACAAGGCCACCAAGCAGGTCTTCGTTTCCGATCTCGATACCGGCCTCATTCATCGCCTCGATGCCGATGGACAGCTCATCGACACCTTCGACCACGGTGCCGATGGCCGCCCCGCCAAGGGGCTCGATCCCGTTTTGGACGACGGCGAGATCGCCGAGATCGAAACGCCCGCCTTCGATAGCGAAAAGCCCGACACATGGGGACTGACCCCGCCCGAGCGCCGCGTGCACGGTATGGCCGTACACCAGGGCCGCCTCTACTACACCGTCGACAAGCAGGTCTGGTCGATCGGCATCAACGAAGACGGCGGCTTTGCCGGTGATGCACGTTGGGAACTCGACGTCGCAACGACCAGCGACGACACGCAGCTCTCCGACATGCTCTTCGACGGCCAGGGCCGTATGTACGTTGCCGAGCGGGCCGCTCAGCGCAACCCCTATGACTATGCCCATTTCGCAGAACCCGAGAAGGCCGAAGTCAAACGCTACCGCCTCGAGGATCCCGATGATCCCGCCACCGAGAGCCTCTGGGTGCCGGATCCCGAAACCTATGCCATCGGCCTGCCGGCCGAGCACCGCCATTCCAATGGCGGCATTGCTCTGGGCTTCCCCTATGACGACACCGGCATGCTCAAGACCGGCTCGTGCGGCGAGTTCCTGTGGACCACGGGTGAGCGCCTGCGCGCTGGCGAATTCGCACAAGGCGACGGCGAAGGCGATCCCGCCGCCAACGCCGACGTGCATGGCCTGCAGGGCAACGCCATCGACGCCGTGCGGCCGGAAAACGTGCCGCCCATGGCCTCCTATTTTACCGACTACGACAGCTTCTTCGGCGATGCCGAGAAGGCCGGGCACATCGGTGACGTCGAAATCTGGCAGCCGTGCGAGGGCGCGCCACAGACGTTCGGCGAACTGCCGCCCTGGTGGGGCGACATCCCCGAGACCCCGCCCGATGAGCTTCCCCCCGATTGGATTCCGCCCGAGATCCCCTACGAGTCGAACCTGGAACTCACCAAGCGGGCCAATCCCCAGCAGTGCTTTTCGTGGGGGCCGGACTGGTTGTGCCGCTATCAGATCCGCATTCGCAATACCGGCCCTGATGACTACTTCGGCGACCTGCTGATCCGCGACACGTTCCCGGCCAACCCCGCT
>CAZDNY010000147.1:0-6424 GCA_964506885.1 uncultured Hyphomicrobiaceae bacterium
GACCCGGTTCGCCAGATGCCGGCTGTCGGCGACGTCCTTGAACCCGCGCCAGCGGTCGGAAATCTCCTTGTCCTTCGCCAGCGTGTTGGTGATGAGCGTGAACAACCGCACATTCTCGCCCAACACCTTGGCAATCGCCTCCGCGCCGGCCTGCCGCTTTTCCGGCTTGGGGTCCGACATCAGGTTGAGGGTGGGTTCCAGGCTCAGCGGCTCGTCGAAACCGGCCACATCGAATTTGAGCGCGCTCATCGTCTCGTTGAACAGCCGGTTCCACGCGCCGCGCGCGGTCTGTCCCTTTTCATGGAACAGCTTCTCGAGCTTCTCCTCGAGCTGATACGGCTTCTCCTTGCGCAGGTCCGCAAACCACGGCTCATAGCGCGCAAGATCGGGATGCTTGAGCGCCTCGTTGAGGTCCTTGTCCGCGATCTGGTTCAGTTCCAGTTCGAAGAACAACAAATCCGACGAGATCGCCGTCAGCTTCTCCGACACGTCCCCATAGAACTTCGCCCGCGCCGGATCGGTCTGATTGGCGGCATAGAGCAAGCCGGCATATGAGCCCAGTTTGCCGAGCAGGTCGGAAAGCGCCTCGTACGCCTTCACAGCCTGCGCCAGCTTCGCGCCGTCCCCGCCCATGGCGACGAGCTTGCCCTGATAGGCCGCCTTCAGCGCCTTGGCGTCCGCTGCCCCCTTGTCCAGGTCGCGGCTCACTTCCGGTGCATCGGGCGCCGCATAAAGATCGGACAAGTCCCACTCCGGCATGACGCCCAGGTCGGGTGTCGCCGAGCTTTGCGCGCCACCACCAGCGGCGGCGGCAAGAGGGACAGGAACGATAGCGCGCTGAAACAGCGTCATGATGCACGAGCTCCGGGTTGGGGATTAGCAAAAAAGTGGAAGGTTGCCGGCAACTGTGGCGGTGCAGGCCGCGAATTTCAAGATGGTGCATCTGCACAGCCCACCGCGCAAATCCCTGAAAATCGGCTGATTCGATCCCAAAAATGCACACTTTGCGCAAAATCGCGCCGAGTTGGGCTTTCCGGAAACCTGTTGTTTACCCAGTTCCGGCAGTCTTGGCCGTGTTGAGTTTTTCGCCGCTGACTGCGTGTCCGAATTGGAAACAGTTGCGTGTCATCCGGCCGGCGGAAGGTTGTTCTGTAGCGTTGAAAGTTGAGTGCCACATGGCCAAGCGTGTTCTCATCGTCGATGACGATCCGGCCCAGCGCCGTATTCTCGAGGAAACCATCAAGCGGATGGGCTTCGAGACGAAGACCCTAAGCTCCGGTGAAAGCGCGATTGAGCTGCTTGAAGGCCCGGAGCGCTCCAGCATCTCCCTCGTCCTTCTCGACCTCGTCATGCCCGGTGTGGATGGCATGGCCGTTCTCGATCGCGTCGCCGGCAAGCCTGGCCTGCCGCCGATCATCGTGCAGACCGCGCACGGCTCGATCGACACCGCCATCAACGCCATGCGCGCCGGCGCCGTCGACTTCGTCGTCAAGCCGGCCAGCCCCGAACGCCTCGAAGTCTCGATCCGTTCGGCTTTGAAGATCGAGGCACTGGCTGGCGAGATTACCCGCATCAAGAAGCGCCAGGAAGGCACCCTCACCTTCTCCGACCTCATCATCCGGGAAGAGGCGATGCAGCGTGTCATCGCACTCGGTCAGCGTGCAGCGACCTCCAACATTCCCGTCCTCATCGAAGGCGAGTCGGGTGTCGGCAAGGAGCTGATCGCCCGCGCCATCCAGGGTGAATCGGAGCGTGCCGGAAAGCCCTTCGTCACCGTCAATTGCGGCGCCATCCCCGAGAACCTCGTCGAATCGATCCTGTTCGGACACGAGAAGGGCTCTTTCACCGGCGCCTCCGACAAGCGCATCGGCAAGTTCCAGGAAGCCGACGGCGGCACGCTGTTCCTCGACGAAGTCGGCGAACTGCCCCTCGACGCCCAGGTCAAGCTGCTGCGCGCGCTTCAGGAAGGCGAGATCGATCCGGTCGGTGCAAAAAAGCCCGTGAAGGTCAATTTCCGCCTCATCTCCGCAACCAACCGCGACATGATCCAGCTGGTCAAGGAAGGCAAGTTCCGCGAGGACCTGTACTACCGCCTCAACGTGTTCCCGATCTGGGTGCCGCCGTTGAAGGATCGCCTCGGCGATGTCGCCGACCTCGCCCAGCACTTTGTCGCCCGCTTCGCGGCTGAAGAAGGCAAGCGCATCACCGGCATCACGCCCGAGGCGCTGCAGCTTCTGGAAGCCTACTCATGGCCCGGCAACGTGCGCCAGCTCGAGAACGCGGTGTTCCGCGCGATCGTTCTTGCCGATGCTGCCGAACTCACCATCAACGAGTTCCCGCAGATCGCCGCCCACGTCGAAGGCTTCAAGGCCGACGTGCCGGCCGCACCCGCACCGGTTGCCAAGACGCCGTCCTACACCGGACCGGCCCTGCTCGGTGCAGAGGATCGCATTCCCAACACCATCGAGGTGCGGCCCAACGACGGCTCAGCCGCCCTGGGTATTCCAGCGGTCACGTCGGACGGCGATATCCGTCCGCTCGACGAGATCGAGGCCGACATGATCCGCCTGGCGCTCGGTCGCTATCGCGGTCACATGACCGAGGTTGCAAAGCGCCTCAAGATCGGCCGCTCGACCCTTTACCGGAAGATGCAGGAGTACGGCCTGGAACCACGCCCGGGCTAGCGCATGTTGAGCCGAAGTGTTTTGCGGTTCGGCGTGAAGAACATGCGCAAATTATGAAGTCTGAAACGACCCCACGAACTCCACACCTCCGACCAGCAACGCGCCCGCTGCCATCGTGCCGCGGGCGCGTTTGCGTAGAGCGCGTGTCGACGTCGCCAGCCCATGCAGACATCGTCGAACCAACCCCGTTCTGAAGGCGACAAACCCGTCGAGAGCGCCAACTCACGGGAGACCGCCATGAACACGCTTACCGTCCGCACCACGCTGGCCGCTGCTTTGAGCACATTGGTCGTCGCCTGCGCCGTCGCTCTCACGACGACTGACGCCAGCGCCGGCACCACGAAATTTCAGGGCACCGGAGCCGGCGTTGGGATCGGCATCGGCGGCGCACGCCCGCCGGCCTATCGATGTCGATACCAGCGGATCTTCTTCGAAGGCTGTTGGTGGCAGCAGACCACGTGCCCCAAGCGCCCGCCCCAGTTCCGGCGCCTCCGGTGCCCCGACCTGCGCTGACGCGCGCCCTTCGACCCACGGCGAGCACAACCGTCCCCACCCTCCGCATGCACCGTGTTGAGACCGCCCACGGACGGCTTTCATCGTTTCGCACTTCACTCCGCGCTCTGAGCCTGCCCGGCGAACCCATTGCTTTGCGTCGATCTTCTCCACACTGCGAGCCTTACCCCGAGCCGCCGTCCCCAATTGCCACAAAGCAACACTATTTCTTCACGATCCTCGACGACACTCGTTCGTGATAACCGACCCCTGGAAATGGGATTGAACACCCGGTAGCGTGACGCAAATTTCATGGAGCTTCGAATGCGTCGAACACGGATTGCCGCACTGGCGGCCTGTGCCGCTTTTGGCCTGGCGAGCCCCGCCCACGCTCTGGAACCAGATCCGCCGCAGAAACTGCTTTCCATGAGCGAAGGCGTCGCCATCGGCGTGCGCGATCGTCTTTCTACAGCCCAGAGAAATCTGTCCGACGGTGACAAGTCCGATCGCGACGCCCTGGCGCAGTTCTACATCGCCCGCGCCAACCAGCCGATCTGGGTCACCGAAACCGGTATCACCGCCAAGGCGAAGGCGGTCATCGATGAGATCCGGCGCGCCGACGACTGGGGCCTGGAAGCCGCCGACTTCGACCTGCCGGTCGCCGACCTGGGCAACGAACCTTCGCGAGATGCCCTCGTCGATGCGGAGACGAAGATTTCGCTGGCCGCCCTCAAGTACGCGCGCTTTGCGCGCGGTGGCCGCATTCCCGACCCGCGCCGCATGAGTTCCTACCTCGATCGCGATCCGCCGCTGCTTTCCCCCGTCAAGGTGCTCGAAAGCCTGATCGCCACCAACGATCCCGGCGGCTATCTGGCGAGCCTGCATCCCACGCACGAGGGCTTCCAGCGCCTGCGCAACAAGCTGATAGCGCTACGTAACGCCGAAGCGAGCGAGCAGCCCGTCATCATGCCCGCAACGGGCCCGCTGTTGCGACCGGGCACGAAACACCCCGACGTCGCCATTCTGCGCCAGCGCCTGAAGGCCCAGTCCGCGCCCCCCGCTGCTGACGGCACACCGGCTGATCCGGACGTCTACGACGCCGCGCTTGAAGATGCGGTCAAGGCCTATCAGCGCGAAAACGGCATGACCCAGGACGGTCTCGTCGGCCGCAACACGCGCGCTGCGCTCAACGGCGGCAAGCGCAAGGTCGACGAAGGCCTCCTGATCGCCAACATGGAGCAGTGGCGCTGGATGCCCGAGGATCTCGGCAAGACCTACGTGTGGGTCAACTTGCCGGAATACCAGGTCCGCGTGATCAAGGACGGCCGCGTCATCCACGAGGAGCGCGTTATCGCCGGCAAGACCGACAAGCAGACGCCGGTGTTCTCGCACGAGCTGGAAACCGTCGTGCTGCACCCGTTCTGGGGGGTGCCCGAATCGATCAAGGTCAAGGAGCTTCTTCCCACGCTTGCCCGCGGCGGCTCGCTCGATCACCGCGGCCTGCGCCTGCAGTACAACGGCCGCGACGTCGATGCCACTCAGATCGACTGGTCGCGCGCCGACATCCGCAATTATCACGTCTATCAGCCGCCCGGCGGCGGCAACGTCCTCGGCGTCGTGAAGTTCATGTTCCCCAACAAGCACCAGGTCTACATGCACGACACGCCGACCAAGAACCTGTTCAACGAAGCCCAGCGCACATACAGCCACGGATGTGTGCGCGTCAGAAACCCGATGCGGCTGGCGGAGATCCTGCTCAAGGAGGACAAGGGCTGGGACGAGGAGAAGGTGCACAGCCTGCTGCGCAACGGGCCTGAGAACAACAACATCCAGCTGGAATCGAAGATCCCTGTGCACGTGACCTACTTCACCGCCTGGGTCGATGACACCGGCGAACTGCGCTCGCGTCCCGACGTGTATAGCCATGAAAAGCGGATCCGGCTGGCGCTGGCCGGCGAGTGGGACCGTATCCCGCGACACCGCGATCATCTGCTGCCCGTGCCGTATGTCCGCCCGGAGGTCCCCCAGCAGCAGGGCAACGCACTCAACGACTTCTTCCAGAACCTGTTCGGCGGCTTCTGATCGCTGTCTCGCACGCGGCCCGGACCCGAGCCGGGCCGCGTTGCCACCCCTCCGGCATAAACTTCAAACGCGATCTCACTTGATTAGGCTGGCCCCTTGCAGGAGAGCCGTTTTCTGCTGACGGCCACAGCGCGATCGCACCACTGGCTGCGGCAAGCGACCGCTTGCCAAAGTCTGGTGTTTTGCTCGAAAAAACAATGCATCCCGACCGTATTTTGGCCCCTATTGGGGAGCTTACTGCTTTTTAAGGGACTAGGGGTTAACCCTAAGCAAGTCTTGCGCCCCGCACATCACCAGGAGGCACGCCTCCGCAGCCTTTCGAACAGGGACAGGCTGAACGGTGCACCGGCGGCGCTACGGGACGGGGAAAAAATCGTGCTGCTCAGCGCTCGAGTTCTGCTCGCGGGCCTTGTCGCGACCGTTGTCCTTGCCGGCATCGGCACCGACGGCCTGTTTGCCCGTACCGATGCCGTGCGCCAGCTCTCTTTCTACAACATCCACACCAAGGAACGCCTGACCGTTGCCTACATGCGTAACGGCAAGCGCGATCCTGAGGCGATGAAGAAGATCGACTGGATGATGCGCGATTGGCGCCGCGATGAGTCGACCGCGATGGACCCAGAACTGATCGACTTGATCTGGGAGGTCCACACGGAGCTGGGCTCGAAGGAGCCGATCCACATTATTTCGGGTTTTCGCTCGCCCAAGACCAATGAAAAACTGCGCAGCAAGGGCGGCGGACAGGCCAAGAATTCGCGCCACATCCTAGGCAAGGCAGCCGACATACATTTCCCCGACGTACCGCTTAAACAGTTGCGCTACTCCGGTCTCGTCCGCGAGCGCGGCGGCGTCGGCTACTATCCGACCTCCGGCGTCCCCTTCGTCCATCTCGACACCGGCCGCGTGCGCCACTGGCCCCGCGTTCCCCGCTACGAACTGGCGCTGTTGTTCCCGGACGGCAAGACCAAGCACCGCCCGGCCGATGGCCGCCCGCTGACGCGCAAGGACTATCTGGTGGCCAAGAGCCGCTATTCCGAACTCGCCCAGCAGGTTGCCGCCTTCTTCGATCTGCGTAGCACGCCAAGGCAGCCCACTCTGGTCGCCGACGCCGGTGGCTCGGTCGCTCCGGTAGCCGCTCCACCGCCGGCCAGCAAATCTGCACCACC
>CAZDNY010000147.1:6454-7541 GCA_964506885.1 uncultured Hyphomicrobiaceae bacterium
CAGCCCGAGCGCGCGCCTGGGCCGCCGGTGGCCTCTTTGGCGCCGATCGCCCTGCCGCAACTTGTCTCCGCACCCAAGCCGGTCAGCCGCCAGCCCGACCCGCAGCCACAGCCCGCCAAGGCCGTGTCCACTGCCGACCGCAGCCGCTTGGCTTCGCTCTTCTCCTTGGCCGCCTGGGCCCCCACGCCGTCGCTCATCAAGCCGCCGACACCGGCCACAAGACAGCAGCCGGTCGCAGCAGCCAGCCTGACCGGCGGCGCCGCCCCCGCACCGGCATTGGACAAGGCCGCGCGCAAGGCACCTGAAGGCCAGCGCGTCGCCGCTATCGATCCGGCCGCCCTGCCCGCGCGTGAGCCGCCGCGCTCCATTGCAGACATCGAGCGAAATTGGTCGACCGGTTGGGCAGCTGCGCCCGAGTTCGATGAGGAACATCCCGACGAGATGTCCTACCGGCCGTTCCCCGTCGCGCCGCTTCTGACCGAAACGTCATCTGCCGACGATCCCGTTCTGACCCGCATGGAACACCCCGACGTCGCTCAGACCCTCGAAATGCTGGGTGACGAGAAGGACCGCCTGCCGCTCAAGCTGCGCCCCGGTCCGCAGGTCGTGGCTATGATGTGGGCACAGCAGTTCCAGGGCGACGCCGTCGATCTGTCGGCCTTGGAAGCTCACGACGAGATCGGTGCGCTCGCCTCGCGACGCGTGCGCACCAGCGCCCGCTGAACACGCGCACCCGCGCACGACGTCCTGAGCAGATCTGCACCTGAAAACCCAAGAGCATGTTTAGCCGAAGTGTGAAGCGGTTCGGCGTGAAAAACATGCTCAAAACCAAGACATGTTGAGCCGAAGTGTGGAGCGGTTCGGCGTGAAAAACATGCTCAAAACCCAAAGAGCATGTTGAGCCGAAGTGTGAAGCGGTTCAGCGTGAAAAACATGCTCAAAACCCAAGAGCATGTTGAGCCGAAGTGTGGAGCGGTTCGGCGTGAAAAACATGCTCAAGCGCAAGAGAGCATGTTTAGCCGAAGTGTGGAGCGGTTCGGCGTGATAAACATGCTCAAATCCAAAAGACTAGATCGCGTTCGCGTTT
>CAZDNY010000148.1:0-7528 GCA_964506885.1 uncultured Hyphomicrobiaceae bacterium
CGGCGCCTGCCGCGGAGGCCAGGCCGGCCGGGCCGGCCCCGGCCGCCGAAGTCAAGCCGAGCGAGCCGGCGGCCGCACCCGCCCCGAAAGCGGAACAGCCTGCCGCGCGCGCCAGTGAATCTGCTCCGGCCCCGTCGGCCCGCACCGAGGCGCCCTCCAGGGCGCGCTCTGAGGACTCCCCCCGTCGCGAGCCGCGCGAGGGTGGACGGCCCGGCCGCGGTGGCGCACGTCAGCCACAGGTCATGAACACGGCGATGATGCCGCGCGAGGGCGGCAAGCCGAAGGAGATCCTGCTGCCGACGCCTCCGCGCCGTGCGGCGGCCAAGCCCGCTCCCGGTGACGCGCCCGAAATCGAATTGCCCAAGCGTCAGCCCAGGCCCGCTGGCGCACCTGCCAGTGCCGCCGACGAGGACGATCGCGGCGCCAAGCGCGGCAAGGTCGCGCGCCCCGCCGCACGCGCCGGCGACGAACGCCGCGAGCGCGTCAAGCTGACCATCAACAACGCCTTCGACGAGAAGCAGCGCGAGCGCTCTCTCGCCTCGCTCAAGCGCAAGCGCGAGCGTGAGAAGCTGAAGGCCATGGGTATTCCCCAAACGCGGGAGAAGATCACGCGCGAAGTCATCATTCCTGAGGTCATCACCATCGCCGAGCTGGCGAACCGCATGACCGAGCGCGCCGTCGACGTCATCAAGTACCTGATGAAGCAAGGCGCAATGCACAAGATCAACGACGTCATCGACGCCGACACCGCCGAGTTGATCGTCTCCGAGTTCGGTCACGCCGCCAAGCGCGTGTCCGAGGCTGACGTCGAGCAGGGCTTCATCGGCCAGGAAGACGCCGAGGCGGACCTGCAGCCGCGTGCCCCCGTCGTCACCATCATGGGCCACGTCGACCACGGCAAGACGTCGCTGCTCGACGCCATCCGCAAGGCCAATGTGGTCTCGGGCGAGGCTGGCGGCATCACCCAGCACATCGGCGCCTACCAGGTACAGACGCCGTCGGGCGACAAGGTGACCTTCATCGACACGCCGGGCCACGAGGCCTTCACGGCGATGCGCGCGCGCGGTGCGAAAGTCACCGACATCGTCGTGCTTGTCGTCGCCGCCGATGACGGCGTCATGCCGCAGACGATCGAGGCCATCAACCACGCCAAGGCGGCGGGGGTGCCGATCATCGTCGCCATCAACAAGATCGACAAGCCGCAGGCCGATCCCAGCCGCGTGCGCACCGAACTGCTGAGCCACGAGATCGTCGTGGAAAGCATGTCGGGCGACACGCTCGAGGTCGAGGTGTCGGCCTTGAAGCAGCTCAATCTCGACAAGCTCCTCGATGCCATCCACCTGCAGGCCGAGATCCTCGACCTGAAGGCCAATCCGGATCGTTCTGCCGAAGGCATCGTCGTCGAGGCCAAGCTCGAACGTGGCCGCGGCCCGGTCGGCACCGTGCTGGTTCAGCGTGGTACACTTTCGGTCGGCGACATCGTTGTGGCCGGCTCCGCGTGGGGCCGCGTGCGCGCGCTGATCGACGACCTGGGCCAGAACGTTGCCGAGGCCGGCCCTTCGGTGCCGGTCGAGATCCTCGGCTTCGACAGCGCTCCCGAAGCCGGCGACCAGTTCGCGGTCGTGGAGAACGAGGCGCGCGCCCGAGAGATCACCGACTACCGCATGCGCAAGCGTCGCGAGGCGCTGGGCTCGGCGGCCGCACCGCGCACGCTCGAGCAGATGATGCAGTCGCTGAAGGAGGCCGGGAAGAAGGAATTCCCGCTGCTCGTCAAGGGCGACGTGCAGGGTTCCGTCGAGGCCATCGCCGGTGCGTTGAAGAAGCTCGGCACCGATGAGGTCGAAGCCCGCATTGTCCATTCGGGCGTCGGCGGCATCACCGAGTCCGACATCGCGCTCGCCAATGCCTCGAAGGCGGTCGTCGTCGGCTTCAACGTCCGCGCCAACGCGCAGGCGAAGTCCGCTGCTGATCGTGACGGCGTCGAGATCCGTTACTACTCGATCATCTATGATCTGGTCGACGACGTGAAGTCGGCGATGTCGGGCCTGCTCGCGCCGACCAAGAAGGAAAACTTCCTCGGCTACGCGACCATCAAGCAGGTCTTCAACATCTCCAAGACCGGCAAGGTTGCGGGTTGCCTCGTCACCGACGGCAAGGTCGAGCGTGGCGCCAAGGTGCGCCTGCTGCGCGACAAGGTCGTCATCCACGAAGGCACGCTGTCGGTCTTGAAGCGCTTCAAGGACGATGTGAAGGAAGTGCCCGCCGGCCAGGAATGCGGCATGGCATTCGCCAACTACCAGGACATCCGCGAGGGCGACGAGATCGAGTGCTTCAACGTCGAGATCATCCAGCGCTCGCTGTAAACGCGATCGCGACCGTATCGGAACACCAGCGGCGGCAAGAGATTGCCGCCGCTGTTTTGTGTTGGCGGCGTCACGGGTAACAATCACTTAACCGTGCTGCATAACCGGAAATTTCTCTCTTTATGCAAACGATATGGCATCGAGAAGCCCAGGCCGATGCGAGGCGGGATGGCAGAAGCAACTCTTGATTCCCTGTCGTTTTCCCTGCCGCATTCGCTCCAGCAACGCATGCGGTTGCGCGGAACCCGTAAATCCCATGCGAGCATATTTTGGGGCCTTTGGGCGATCCCGGCGATATTCCTCGCCGTCATATTTATTCCGTCGTTCTACCCTGAACCCGTCATCGCGCTCTACGAACGCCTCGCCCGCACGCTCGGGGTGTCGTGTGATACCGTATCCAGCATCGTGAGTTTGTTGATATTGGCGATCTACGGAATGGCCATGTTCACCTGGGTCCGCGCGGTTCACGCATCCCAGTCCCGCCGGACCGAAAAGGATTCCGACTGGACGGTTACCCTCACCGAAGACGGCCTGCGATATGCAAGTCAAAAGCTCGAATACCTGCTGCGGTGGCCGGGCTTTCACCAGGTTTTTGCCGAGCGCGAGGGCCTCATCCTCGTGCACGGCAATTCCTATTTCTTCGTGCCCAATGAGGCGTTTGAGAACGCGCAGGATCTACAGGCCTTCGTCCGGCTGCTTGCCGCCAGGGTTCCCCCTGAGGCGCGTGCGCGCAGCGGTGCGGCTCTGGCAATCTGATCCGCTGCGCGGCTAATTTTTTCTTCACGCCAGCCGATCGCCACGCTATGGACTGGACCGACGTGAGCTCCATAGCTCGACCAACCGCCGTGACCGGTCCAATCCCGGCGCGGAAGGAGATCAAATGCCCCGCCAATTCGACATCCGCTATCGCTGGACGCTCGACGACTACACGGTTCTGACCAAGGCGCAGCTCAACCTGACGCCGGCCCGCCGCATCGTCCAGCGCATGATCAATGTCTTCATCGTCCTGCTGTTCGCGGCCGCCGCCATGGCGCTGTGGGACCGGGAAACGTTCTGGGCTCTCTACTTCTTTGTGCTGGGCCTGTTCCTCGCAGCCGTGCGCTTTGCCCTCGCGCCTTACATTCGCGCCAAGCAGTTCACCCATCAGCGCCTCGGCGAGTTCGAGATCGACCTGCACGCCGACGAGGATGGTTTCACCACGAAATCCGAACTGGGCGAAGCGTTCCACAAGTGGGCGATGGTCCGCCAGGTCGATGATCTGCCCCGTCACATCCTGCTCTGGCCCAACAACCGCATGGGCTGGATGATTCCGAAACGCGCATTCGCCACGCCCGAAGACGCAGCCGCCTTCGCCGCGCTCGCCAAGGAGAAGACCGTTGGCCAGACACTCTGACAAATCGCACGGCCCCAAAGGTCCCTCGCAGCGCCAGCTCCGCGTCGGCGAGAGCGTCCGCCATGCGCTCGCCCAGTTGCTGACGCGCGGCGAAATCCACGACGACACGATTGCCAGTCACGTCATCACCGTGACCGAGGTGCGCATGTCGCCCGACCTGAAGATCGCCACCGCCTACATCATGCCGCTCGGCGGCGTCGACCTGAAGCCGGTCCTGGAGGCGCTCGATCGCAACAAGAAGTTCATCCGCGCCGAGGTCGCGCATGCGGTCAACCTGAAGTACGCGCCCGACATCCGCTTCCGCGAGGACGACACCTTCGAGGAGGCCATGCGCATCGATCGCCTGCTGCATTCCCCCAAGGTCCGCCAGGACATCGAGAAGGACTAGGGGTCGGGGACTAGGTTCTAGGGATCAGGTTTCGGTCCCAGTTCCTAGCCCCCAGTCCCTCCCCTGAAACCTAGAACCTACAACCTAGAACCTCTCATCACATGGCCCGACGCAAAAAAGGCAATCCCGTTCACGGCTGGCTCATCCTCGACAAGCCCTTGGGCGCGACGTCGACCCAGGCGCTGGGTGCGGTCAAGCGCATCTACGAGGCGCAGAAGGCAGGCCACGCCGGTACGCTCGATCCACTCGCCACAGGCATTCTGCCCATCGCCTTCGGCGAGGCGACCAAGACGGTGTCTTTTGCCGTCGATGGCGAGAAGGCCTACCGCTTCACAGTGCGCTGGGGTCAGGAGACGAACACCGACGATGCTGAAGGCGATGTTGTCGAACGCTCCGACAAGCGGCCCGCGCGTTCCGATATCGAGGCGATCCTGCCGGAGTTCGTGGGCGAGATTTCGCAGCGCCCGCCCGCCTTCTCCGCCATCAAGGTCGAAGGCAACCGCGCTTATGATCTCGCGCGCGACGGCGAGATCGTCGAACTGGAACCGCGCATCGTCGTCATCGAGGAACTGCGCCTCGTCGATATGCCCGACCCCAGCACGGCCGTGTTCGAAGCCGAATGCGGCAAGGGCACATACGTCCGCGCCCTCGCACGCGACATGGGCCGCCGCCTCAAATGCTACGGTCATGTCGTGGCCCTGCGGCGCACGCGCGTCGGCCCGTTCTCTGAAGACGATGCGGTAACCCTGGACGAACTGCGCGAGGCTGCGGAACCGGCAAACGGCGGCGACATCGGCCAGTTCCTGCAGCCCGTCGAGGCCGCCCTCGCCGATCTGCCAGAACTCGCGGTCTCCCAGCAGGATGCGACCAACCTTGCCATGGGCCGCGCGGTCCTGATCCGCGGCCGCGATGCGCCGGTCATGTCGGGGCCGGTCTTCGCTACCTTCAAGGGCCGCCTTGTCGCTCTGGGCGAGATCGACAAGGGCGCGCTTCACCCCACCCGCGTTTTCAATCTGGCAGGCTGAGATTTGCCACCATCAGCGAAGCCGCTGCATGTGTTTGGCACGCAGCTTCGGCGCGATCCGAAGGGGTATCGCAGCGCCGCGCGGCTTTGGCATCGGCGCGCCTCGCAGCCGCGGCGGCTTCGCCAATGGCATCTTCTGAACGGAAGGCTTGAGTCCGCCATCGACGCACGGCTGCGCCTTGAACCAGCACTGCCAGCCGAGCCCCTTCTGCAGCTTGGTGCAGTGGTCGTCGATCTTGTTGTTCCAGACGACTTTGCCGTAGGCCGCTGCAGCCTTGGTTCGGTAGCTTTTGATCGCCTTTGATTTCGCTTGGTGTACGAAGCCGTCACTGCCCCATCCGGTGATGGCCGGCTTGCACGAATATTTGCCCTTCGCCTGCGCCGTATGAGGCGCGATCGCAATCCCGACCGCAGCGAGAACGAGCGCTGCGCGTGTCATCTTGTGCATGGCGGAACTCCTTCCTGACGAAACTTGGTCGCCGGGAAGCGCGAATCGGTTCACGTCACCAGCGCAGCGCTCTGCGCCGCAAAGCAACTGCGGCGCGCGCAGCACCGCTGCGGTTCGCGATTTGGCGTTTCCGCTGCCTTGGATCATGTCCGCCTCAGGCTGATTGGCTCCGCCGGCACCTGCTGCCCCGCCTGCCCCTGTGTGCTCCCGCTAACGATCCCCCCAGCCGCTGAGAACCCGAAATTAACCACCGTTCAGTTGTGCCCTTGCGACGCAACTCTGAACGTCGTTTATTTAGTTCACGGATCACTTCTGCGAGGGACAGTCATGTCGTCTGATTTGCCCACCACCTCTCCCGCCCCTGCCGCGCCCGCCAAGGCCGCCCGCGGGCTCATCCCGCTCTGGCTCAAGTGGGCTTACACCGCCTTCATGGCCGTGCTCATCCCGGTCTACTGGGTCCACTATGGCCCCTCCAATTTCCTCTACTTCTGCGATGTCGCCCTCTTCATCACGCTGATTGGCATCTGGCGCGAAAGTCCGCTGCTCATCTCCATGCCGGCCGTCGGCATTCTGGCGCCGCAGATGCTGTGGCTGGCTGACTTCTTTGCCAACCTCGCCGGTGTCCAGTTGACCGGCATGACGGACTACATGTTCGATGCTGCCAAGCCATTGTTCCTGCGCAGCCTTTCGCTGTTCCACGGATGGCTGCCGCTGCTCCTGCTGTTCCTCGTCTGGAAGCTTGGCTATGACCGCCGCGCGTTTCCCGCCTGGTCGGCCCTCGCCGTCGTCCTGCTCGCAGTCTGCTACTTCTTCATGCCGGGCCCGACGCCCGATGCCGGCAACGCCGCCGTCAACATCAACTACGTCTACGGCATGAGCGAAACCCAACCGCAGGCCTGGATGCCCGCCTGGGCCTGGTTGTCGCTGCTCATGGTCGGCCTGCCAGCCGTCATGTTCGCCCCGGTTCACCTGATGCTGGCGAAGTGGCGCGGCCGGTCCTCACCGCCCGCTGCGATCGCCGCCTGAGCCCGGAAAATTGGGCTCGCATTCGGCATGCATTGGTGTATAAGGGCGCCAGTTGGTGCGGGCCTTGGTGGCCCGCGCTTGCTTTTGGCCGGTCTCCCGGCTTGCCTCGCGACCCTGCTGGACGACATCCCGGCTGAGGCCGCCATGCCCGAGGGCGCTTCGCCCGGGGCGAACAAGATCTGAGTTTGAAAGGATTTACCCGATGTCGGATATTTCGCCCGAGCGCAAGGCCGCCAAGGCCGAGGTCATCAAGGCCAACGCAACCAAGGCCAACGATACCGGCTCGCCGGAGGTGCAGATCGCCATCCTTACCGAGCGCATCAACCACCTGACCGACCACTTCAAGACGCACAAGAAGGACAACCACTCGCGTCGTGGCCTTCTCAAGATGGTCTCGCGCCGCCGCCACCTGCTCGACTACGTCAAGGGCAAGGACGAGGCGCGTTACCAGTCGATCATTGAGAAGCTCGGCATCCGCCGCTGAGGCCGGCCGCTGGCAAGCGGACCGGAACATCAGCCGGTGCACGCCTCTCACCCTGAAAAGCGTCGAGACGAATTTGCAGCGCCGGCTCCTTTTGGAGTGCCGGCGCTGTCCGCGCTCGTGCTATGAGCCTGAGCGCCAACAACAAGACAGATCCGAAAAGAACCGAAGACCGAAACGAACGAAAGACCGAACATGTTCGACATTCATCGCGTGGAAATCGATTGGGGCGGCCGCACGCTACGCCTCGAGACCGGGCATATGGCCCGTCAGGCGGACGCCGCTGTTCTTGCCCAGTATGGCGAGACCTCAGTTCTGGCGACCGTGGTTGCCGCCAAGTCGCCCCGGCCGGGCGTCGACTTCTTCCCGCTGACCGTGAATTATCAGGAAAAGACCTACGCCGCC
>CAZDNY010000149.1:0-5944 GCA_964506885.1 uncultured Hyphomicrobiaceae bacterium
GCCGCTGCTCATGCGCATGCTTTAAAGCGGCACGGACGGCTGCCGTCAGCAGCAATCCCAGTTGTAAACGACCTTGGAGAAGTCGCGGCGTTTCAGGTCTTCTTCATGCATGAAGAACTGCGCAACCCCGCTGTCGCCCCACATGATGCCATCCGTCGTGTCGACGGTGATCAGCGTGAAGTCCCCGAAGTCCGCGCCCGTCGGCCAGCTTCGCGGATCGGTTTGTGTAAACGTCGGATAACCGCCGAGCCGCAGCGCCGGCGGCGCCACGAAGTCGCAGTAGGCCTCGTGCAGCGTCTCGTCGGCTGCGATCTCCGGCAGCAGCTTGTCAAACCGGTAGTCGGTGCAGTCGACCGGCATGCGCCCCACTTCGAAAGACAAGGCCCGCGCCCTGAGCGGTTCTTCCAGCGGCAGGTAGCCCGTACCGCTCTCCACCTTCAGGAACGAGAAGTCCTCCAGCGCACGCCGTGTCAGATCGGTATGATAGACGCAGGCAAAGCCATCCGAGCGGCGCGGGTTCTCCACATCACAGCCGTAAAGATCGTCCGCCGCGATGAAGATCTGCAAAAGCCCTTCGCGTGGGAACGGCGCCAGCGACGGAACCTCGGCAAAGTTGATCTGCACGAGCAGGAACAGCGGATTGCCCTTCGCATCACGGGGGTAGGCATCGCCAGCGGGCCACCACGGATGCCCACCCATGCGGCTCGCCATGCTGCCGTCCGGCGCCGCCTCTTCCACCCCGATCGCAATCATGTCGCGTTCGGTCTTGGCGATCTCGTCGAAAAACGGCGCCAGCAGCCCGGAGGCATCCTCCGTGAGGTCCTCGATGGCCGCCTTGCCGCGTTCACCGAACAGCCACTTGTAGATATCGACCACGCAGACCTCCAATCATGCTCGCGATGACGATCGCGAAGACATCAGATGATCAATCGCGCGCGCATACGTCAACATCCGCATGCCACTACCTGGTCGTCCGCCTTCGGCCACCTCGCCGGTGCACTCAAATCCATGGCCTTCGTAGAAGCGACATGCACGCGCATTCCGCGGCTCGACTTCGATTGTCATCACGCGCGCGCCGGGCAGATGAGACATCGCGGCGTTCAACAGTGCCGTACCGATCCCCCGTCCCTGCATATCGGGCAAGACATAAAGCTGCAGCAACTGCACGGCAGCATCGTCCACCCGCCGTACGCCCACCGTCGCAATCACGGCACCGGTCTCATCGACCGCCACCAGCAATACCGCGCCCCCGGCAACAAGGGCCTGAAGCGCAGGCATCGAGTGCCATTGGGCGCTGAGTTCAGCAACCGTGTCCCGACCGAACAACGCATCGTAGCTCGCATGCCACGTATCGACCAGGACGCGCCGAATCTCCGGCAGATCGCTGTCTGTCGCCTTGCGGATTTCGAACGCCAACGCCAACGATCCGGTATCCTCCGGCCTTACTCCACGCCGAGCTTCTTCTTCAGAATCTCGTTGACCGCCTGCGGATTGGCCTTGCCGCCGGACGCCTTCATCACCTGCCCGACGAACCAGCCGATCATCGACGGCTTCGCCTTCACCGCTTCGACCTTGTCGGGATTGGCCGCGATCACCTCGTCGACCGCCTTCTCGATGGCGCCCGTGTCGGTGACCTGCTTCATCCCACGCTTCTCGACGATGTCGGCCGGATCGCCGCCCTCCGACCAGACGATCTCGAACAGGTCCTTGGCGATCTTGCCGGAGATCGTGCCGTTGGAGATCAGATCGACGATGCCGCCGATCTGCTGCGCCGAGACCGGGCTGTCGGCGATATCGTGACCTTCCTTGTTGAGCCGGCCCAAAAGCTCGTTGATCACCCAGTTGGCGGCGAGTTTGCCGTCGCGGCCCTTTGCAGCCGCCTCGAAGAAGTCCGCGCGTTCGCGCTCCGACACCAGCACGCCCGCGTCATAGGCGGAAAGGCCGTAGTCCTTCATCAGCCGCGCGCGCTTCTCGTCCGGCAGCTCTGGCAGGTCCTTGGCCAGTTCGTCGACGTAGGCCTGGCTGAACTCCAGCGGCAGCAGATCGGGATCGGGGAAATAGCGATAGTCGTGCGCCTCTTCCTTGGAGCGCATCGAGCGCGTCTCTCCCTTGCCCGGATCGAACAGGCGCGTCTCCTGGTCGATCGTGCCGCCCTCCTCGATGATGTCGATCTGGCGCCGCGCCTCGGTTTCCACCGCCTGGCCGATGAAGCGGATCGAGTTGACGTTCTTGATCTCGCAGCGCGTGCCGAAAGGCTCGCCTGGACGGCGCACCGACACGTTGACGTCCGCGCGCAGGTTACCCTTGTCCATGTCGCCGTCGCAGGTTCCCAGATAGCGCAGGATCGTGCGCAGCTTCGTCACGTACGCCTGCGCCTCCTTGGCCGAACGCAGGTCCGGCTTGGAGACGATCTCCATCAGTGCCACGCCCGAACGGTTCAGATCGACGTAGGAATACTCGGGGTGCTGGTCGTGGATCGACTTGCCCGCATCCTGTTCCAGATGCAGGCGCTCGATGCCCACGGTCTTCGTATCTCCGTCGACCTCGATTTCGATCTCGCCCTCACCGACGATCGGCTGCTTGTACTGCGAGATCTGGTAGCCCTGCGGCAGATCGGGATAGAAATAGTTCTTCCGGTCGAACACGCTCTTGAGATTGATCTCGGCTTTCAGCCCCAGCCCCGTACGGATCGCCTGCGCCACGCATTCCTTGTTGATGACCGGCAGCATTCCGGGCATCGCCGCATCCACAAGCGATACGTGATCGTTGGGCTCCCCGCCGAACTCTGTCGATGCCCCGGAAAACAGTTTGGCATGGCTGTTGACCTGCGCGTGCACCTCCATCCCGATGACGACCTCCCAGTCTCCGGTCGCGCCCGCAATCAGGTTGTTCTTTGTTGCGCTGGATGCCTTGTTTGCCATGGCAGTTTCGTGCAGCCTCCGGTCAATTCGACGTGGCCTTCTGCGTAGGGCGCACAGGGCCGCCGGTCAAGCGTGGAGACGAGGGAAATGGGGCGCATTCGAGCATCGAGATCCTGGGTTCGTGTGGCGGTGGTGATCGCGGCAACGGTCGGGCTGGGCGGCTGCCTCGACCTGATCTACGGCTGGCACTACGACCAGACCAAGACCGGCGAACTGAAAGGAACGATCCGCATCAAATGGCTCGCCCAGGACAAGTTCCTGTTCGAACCCGATCCCGCCGATCCCCTGGTCTTCAAACGCGCCGACGGGACCGTCATTCGGCCGCAGGCCATGTTCACCGATGGCGGCACGATTCCCCAGGCACTCCGCGCCATCAAGGCCTATTCCCCCTGGGGCTATGCACCTGCGTTCGTCGTCCACGACTGGTTGTTCGTCGTCAAGCAATGCAAGCTTGAAGGCCATGAAGAACTGACGCTCGCAGGGGCCGCCGACGTGATGGCCGAAGCCATGAAGACGCTGATGGAGAAACCTGACTTCGGCGGCGTCAACAAGCTCGTCCACTACTCGATGTACCAGGGCGTGCTGTCCTCGACCGCTCAGGAGTATTGGGACCAAGGCGAGTGCAACAAGCCCGGCGCGATGATGGACCGTGTGCCCTCCGCCGAACGCACCCGCTCGCTCGCACCACAGAAATCCGCCGAACCCGCTGCCGGCGCAGCCTTCCCGAGCTTCACCATAAAGGTACCCTGACATCGGCCGCCGACAGCCGGCCGCACAGGCTCTGTTCGCGCCAATCCCAAGATTGAAACAATCGAAAAGCACCAGCGAGCGAACTGAACTAGTGTTCTTCGTGCATCGCGGGCGTGCGGCGACATCGTGCCGGGGGAGACCGTCGCCGCACGCTTTTTTTTTATCGCCTGCAAGCCTCGCCGCATCTGCCGGTTGCAGCCGACTCCGGCCGATCCGAACATCTCGACGGACTCTCATGACTGCAAGGATTATCGACGGAACCGAGGTTGCCACCGCAATCCGGCACGAGTGCCGGATGAGGGCGGATAAGCTGCGCTCATGCGGTGTTACGCCCGGCTTGGCCGTTATTATGGTTGGCGACGATCCTGCGTCGGCGGTCTACGTCCGCAAGAAGATTCAGGCCTGTGCCGATGTCGGCATCGCCTCGCGAAAACATCTGTTTTCCGCCGACGCCGCTCAGGACGAGGTGATCGCCCGAATCTGCGAACTCAGCCAAGATCCGACGGTCCACGGCATTCTGGTCCAGCTTCCCCTGCCGCCGCAGTTCGACATCAAGACGGTCTTGAGCGCTATTCCGCGCGAAAAGGACGTCGACGGCTTCCATCTCTATAACGTCGGCGGGCTCGTCATCGGTGAAACGGTCTTTCCGCCCTGCACGCCTTATGGCGTCATGCGCCTGCTCGATCACGCCGGCGTCGAGGTGGCCGGCCGCAATGCTGTCGTCGTCGGCGCCAGCAACATCGTCGGCAAGCCCATGGCGCTGATGCTCATGCAGCGCGATGCGACCGTTTCGGTCTGCCACGCCAAGACGCGCGATCTGGCCCAGTTCACGATCCTGGCCGACATCCTGGTCGTTGCCGCCGGCTGCCCCAACCTGATCGTCGGCCCGATGGTCAAGACGGGCGCCGTCGTCATCGATGTCGGCATCAACCGCTTGCCCGACGGCCGCCTTGTCGGCGATTGCGATTTCGCCAGCGTGTCGCGGCGCGCCGCCATGATCACGCCGGTCCCCGGCGGCGTTGGACCGATGACGGTCACCATGCTCCTCGTCAATACCATTCGCTCGGCCGAAACGACCCTGCCCCAGCCCGCCGGCCTGAGCGTGTCGCATGCCGGCGCGGCCCACGCGATGGGCTGGAGCGCGCGATAAGCTCTCGAGCCCCCAAGTCTCTTTGCGAGGCGCTCAGCGCTGCGTTGCAACCTTATCCGGTGCCGATTGCCCGGGCACGTACTTGCGCAGCGGCAGACCGGACTTGATCCAGCCCGGTCCGTAACGTCCACCGACCATGCCCTCGGCAACGTTGATTACCCGCGCATAACCGGCCTTCTCCAGCGGCGCGACCAGCGACCCGGTGCGGTTCCCCGTCCGGCAGATCACGGCCAGCGGCTTGCTACGGTCGCCGCCCAGCGCCTTGTCGAGCTGAGCCACGAAGTCGGGTCCCTGCTGGTGCATCGTGATGGCATGGCCGGACGCCGGCAGCCCGGTCTGCTGCCACTCCTGGGCCGTGCGCACGTCGACCAGCACCACCTCGCCCTTCAAGGCCTTCTCATGGGCCTCCTGGGGTGTCATCACCTCGCCGGCCGCCACCGGCGCCGGGCCGAACATGCGCCACGCGAAGAAAACCAGCAGCAGGAAGAGGACGATGTAGGGAAGCTTGCCCGAAAGCCCGCCACGAAAAAGGTCGTTGAAGATGTCCATGTGATCGCCTTTGCCCGGATCAGATATTCGTCTTCGCGAATATAAGCCCACACCGTCTGCCAACCAAGGGCCCCGCTGTCGCGCCGGTTCACGAACCGTTGAGCCGGCGCATCCGCTTTGCCAGCAGATACCCGGCAACCGCCCAGAACAGGCCGAAAACGACCTGAAGCAGCATGATACCCGCCTCGCCGCCAATGCTGTGCGCATGCACCGCACCGACGAAAACCGCGAAATACAGCAGCAGGAACCCCGCCAGTGCGGCGGCAAAGGCAGCCACGATCAGCTTTTGCCACTGATCGGCCTTCAGCCCCATCCAGAACGCCACCAGGATCACCGCCGGATTGAGCGCGGCGATAAGCACGAGGGTCGTGGGATCGAACGTTTTCAAATCGAACATGCGCACCCTCGCCCGCCCGGCCGCGAAACCACCGGGACCACTGAACCTGTTGGTTGAACCCCGGCCGTATGGCAGCCTCGGACAGGCATTGTCCAGCACGAACGTGCAGCACCTTGCGCCTCAAGCCGGCCGAACGAGACGGCGCTCATCGTGCAATCGGAAACCTTTGGTCGCTGC